>NZ_JBSHGQ010000003.1:0-155903 GCF_053617895.1 Microbacterium sp. NPDC055683
GCCTGCGAGACGCAGGCCGGCCCCTTCTCCGCATGAGACCGTCAGCCGAGGTACGGCGCCAGGTCCTGCTCGAGCGCGAACTTCGGCTTGGCGCCGATGATGGTCGACGCCACCTCGCCGTTCTGGAAGACCTTCATCGCGGGGATGGAGGTGATCTGGTACTTCATCGCGAGGTCGGGGTTCTCGTCGACGTTGAGCTTCAGGATCGTGATCTTGTCGGGGTTCTCGGCCTGGATCTCGTCCAGGACCGGGGCGACCATGCGACAGGGGCCGCACCAGGCTGCCCAGAAGTCGACGAGCACCGGGCCGTCGGCCTGGAGCACATCCTGCTCGAAAGTGGCCGAAGTCGTGGCCTTGACGTTGCTCATGGGTTCTCCTTGTTCTCAGATCTATCGGTGGGAACACCGCGACGACGCGGGATGTTCCCGGTCACGCCTCGACGAGCTGATCCTCGGCGGGCTCCGGCTCGCCGGCGTCGCCGAGCGACGCGAGGAAGTGCTCCGCGTCGAGTGCCGCGACCGTTCCCGACGCGGCGGCCGTGACGGCCTGGCGGTACGAGGGATCGATCACGTCACCCGCGGCGAAGACGCCGCGCACCGAGGTGCGCGACGAACGGCCGTCGACCGCGATGGTGCCCTCCGGGGCGAGATCGACCTGGCCGTGCACGAGGTGCGTGCGGGGATCGTTGCCGATCGCGACGAAGAGCCCCTCGATCGCCAGATCGCGCGTCTCGCCCGTGACGGTGTCGCGAAGCGTGATGCCCTCGACCGCGGAGTCGCCGAGCACGTCGGCGACCTCGGCGTTCCACACGAACTCGATCTTCTCGTTCGCGAGCGCCCGCTCCTGCATGATCTTGGACGCCTTGAGCGTGTCCCTGCGGTGGACGATGTACACCTTCGAGGCGAACTTCGTGAGGAAGGTCGCCTCCTCCATCGCCGAGTCGCCGCCGCCGACGACGGCGATCTCCTTCTCGCGGAAGAAGAACCCGTCGCACGTCGCGCACCACGAGACGCCGTGGCCCGAGAGGCGGTCCTCGCCGGGGAGCCCGAGCTTGCGGTACGCCGAGCCGGTGGCGAAGATGACGGCCTGCGCCTCCTCGATGGCGCCGCTGCCGAGGACGACCCGCTTGACCTCGCCCGACAGATCGAGCTCGGTGACGTCGTCGTAGCGGATCTCTGCACCGAACTTCTCCGCCTGCTCCTGCATCTTCTGCATGAGGTCGGGGCCCATGACACCCTCGGGGAAGCCGGGGAAGTTCTCGACCTCTGTCGTGTTCATGAGCTCGCCGCCGACCTCCACGGAGCTGGCGACGACGAGCGGCTGCAGGTTCGCACGCGCCGCATAGATCGCGGCCGTGAAGCCTGCGGGGCCGGAACCGATGATGATGAGCTGTCGCACGCGCGCCTCCTGGGTGTCTGGATGCTCCAACCCATGGTACGGCCGGGCTATTCCGCGTGGGCTGTGCGCGCGGACGGGGATGGCCCCGGCACGCGGCCGGGGCCATCCCCCGCCTGTCATCCCCAGAGTCCGAGCGCGAACTCCGCGATGACGACGGACACGAGGTACGACGCGGCGATGGACACGATGCCGACCGGGATGATCTTCCAGCCGATGCTCTTGAGCAGCGGCAGGTCCTTTCCGAGACTGAGTCCGGCGATCGTGAGCACCACCGTGCAGACCGACAGGAAGTCGATCGACGCGACGCTTGCGAGCACCGCGTCGGCGACGGGCGACACGGGCGTCGTCGCGAGCGCGCCGATCGAGATGACCCAGGCGATCGCGGGCACTCTCCCCCGCGTGAGCCGCGACAGGCCGAAGCCCGCCATCGCCAGGAGCGCCATGAGCACCCAGCCGAGCACGATCGTGACGTCGAAGCCCCTGTGCGCGATCGACGCGACCACCACGCCGACGACGACGAGCACGGCGAGGGCGAGCCAGGGCGAGAGCGTCACGGCGGGCGGGGTCGCCGCCCGCTCCATCCTCGCGCGCTGCACGGGCTCCGGCTCGGCCGCTGCGACCGCGAACCGACCGCGTGCGAGCAGACGGTAGAGCCGGTCGGCGAGGGGCAGCGCGACGAAGATGCCGACGTAGACGCCGAGGATGCCCGTGATGAGGTTGGAGGCGGTCGCGACGGCCAGCACCTGGTCGCCCATCTCGGGGTGCGCCTGCTGCACCACGGCGGCGGCCGCCGCCATCATCGACCCCGATCCGACGCCTGCTCCCATCGCCAGCGCGAGCGGGTCGAAGATGCCCGTCGACGTCGCGAGGGAGGCGATGAGGCTCACGAGGATCGCGCCGAACAGGGTGCCGAACACGTACATCGACAGCACTCCGCGGTACTGCGGAGAGTCGGCGCCGTACCGCTCGCTGACCATCGCGAACGAGCCCTCCCGGTCGATCGAGAACGTCGCGCCGACGGTCGCCGGCCCCATCCGCAGCAGCACGGCGAGCGGCAGCGCGAGCAGGATGGTGCCGAACAGGTGTCCGACCTCCTGCAGCAGGAGCGCGGGACCCGCCGTGAAGAGGATGGAGATGTTCGGGCCGAGCGTGAACGACAGACGCGCGCACAGGACCATGACGGCGACGCCCATGAGAACGCCCGCGGCGTGCCGCATGTCGAGCGGCATCCGCTTCCACGGCTGCGCGGAGACGAAGCCGCCGCCGATGATGCCCCACACCATGGGGAGGATGGTGAGGGAGGCGATCCCGAGCGGGATCACGAGAGCGCCGGCGAACTGGGCGATGCCCGCGATGACGAGAAGGAGGGCCGCGAGGACCCAGAGCTTCGGACTGCGGGCCGTGTAGCGGATGGCCGATGCGGCGTCGGCGATCCGGGTGCCCGCGGCGCTGGTCGATTCGGACATGTCGGTTTCCTCGGGGGTCGGGTGTCGGGGTCGGGTCAGGCTTCGAGGGTGATCCGGGTCGCGCCGGCGGGTCGCGCGGCCCTCCGTGCCTTCAGGGAGGCGCGCACGGCGGGATCGAGGGCCGCGTCGAGCGCCGTGAAGGCGATGACTGCTGCACCGTCGATGACGGCGTCGTCGGCCGCCGGGGACGCCGCGTCGGCCGTGAACGCGGGGTTGTGGGGCACGGCGTCTGACCCGAGGACGGCGATCATCCCGTGCAGGCTGGGCACGACCTGGGACACGTTGCCCATGTCGGTCGAACCGCCCCCCAGCAGGGAGCCCTCGGCGAGCTCGCGGCCGCGCAGCGCCATGTTCGCGTCCCAGAGCGGCGCGAGCTCGCCGTCGTGCTCCAGGGGCGCGTACGGGTGCTCGGTCTGCTCCCAGCTCCAGGTCGTGCCCGTCGCGATGGCGGCACCCTCGAAGCAGGCGAGAACCCGCTTCTTCAGGTCGCGCCAGGCGTCGATCTCGTAGGCGCGCACCTCGACCTGCACGACGGCGCGGTCGGGGATGATGTTGGTCGCCTCGCCGCCGAGCGAGATGAACGCGTTGAGGTTGGTCGTCGACGGCAGATGCTGGCGGAGGAAGGCGATCGCCGTGAGCGAGAGCGCGGCCGCCGACGCGGCGTTGACGCCCTTCTCGGGGGCCCCGGCGGCATGTGCCGTGACGCCGTGGAACTCCACGGCGAAGCGGTCGACGGCCGTCGAGACGAACGACGACGCGCCCCGGTCCTCCCCCGCGGCGCCGTGCACCATGAGCGAGAAGTCGGCGTCCTCCCACGCCCCCGCCTGCAGGAGCGACACCTTGCCGCCGCCGTGCTCCTCGGCCGGCGTGCCGAGGAGGGTGACGCGCAGGCCGGCTCGGTCGGCGACGGGCAGGAGGGCGATCGCCGCGCCGACGCCGGCCGCGGCGATGATGTTGTGCCCGCACGCATGCCCCACGCCGGGCAGGGCGTCGTACTCGGCGCAGATGACGACGGAGAGGTCGCCATCGCCGTAGACGGCCTCCACGGCCGTCTCGATGCCGTACGCCGCCGTCGTCACGGCGAAGCCCGCGTCGCGCAGCGTGCCGGCCACGCGCAGAGCGGCGCGGTGCTCCTGCCAGCTGAGCTCCGGATCGTCGTGGATCTCGTGGCTGAGCGCCAGCAGGGTCGCGCGGCTCGCCTCGAGCGCCGCGGCGATCTCGTCCTTGAGGGCGGCGGTATCGGCATCCTGGGTCGTGGCGACGACGTCGGTCATGGCTCTCCTTCGCGGGTTCCGGTGTGCGGATCAGTGTGGGAGAGCCGTGATTCCGATCTGTAAAGTTGCACGGAATCCGCGGAGAAGAGGTCAAGAATGCAGGAAACCAGTCTCGATGCGCTCGACAGGCGCCTCCTGCACGCGCTGCAGATCGAGCCGCGCGCGGCCTGGACCGCCCTCGCTCCCATCGTCGGGGCCGACGCCGCGACGCTCTCCCGTCGCTGGCAGCGCATCGCCGACGAGGGGCTCGCCTGGAGCACGGGCATCCTCGGATGGGACAGCGGTGCGCTCGTCGAGGTGGAGTGCGAGCCCGCTGCGCTCGCTGCGGTGACGGACGCGCTCGTCGACGACCCGCAGGTCGCGACGGTCGATCGCACCGTCGGAACGCGCGACCTCTTCCTCACCCTCATCGGAAGCGACCCCGGGCTGGCGGCGCGATTCACGACCGAGAAGCTCAGCCATCTGCCCGGCATCCGCTCGGCGCGCACGCATCTCGTCGTGGACTACATCGTCGAAGGCGGTGCATGGCGGTTCCGCGAGCTCACCGCGGGGGAGGCGAGCCGCATCCCTCCCGCCGCGGCGCCTCGTCCGCGAGCGGCGCGGGTCGTCTCCCCCGAGCTGCGCGCCGTCGTCGGGTACGAGCTCGGACTCGACGGGCGGGCATCGGCGGCGGCCATCGCCGACCGTCACGGCGTCTCACCGCAGCGCGTGGTCGACGCGATCGCCACCCTGCGTGCATCGGGCGAGCTGCGGCTGCGCACCGATGTGGCGCGCCGGCTCTCGTCGTGGCCGGTCTACGCGTGGTACTTCGTCGAGGTGCCGGCGTCGCTGCTCGCCCCGCTCCGCACGGCCCTCGGCAAGGTGCCGGAGGTGCGGCTCGCCGTCGAGTGCGCGACGCGCTACAACCTCATCCTCGCGGTGTGGCTGCGCTCGCTCGTCGACATCTCAGGCTTCGAGGTCGCCCTGGAGCGCGCGGCCCCCGGCGCGCGCATCGCCGATCGCTCCGTCGTCTCCGGCATCGCCAAGCACCTGGGCCACGCACTCGACGACCGCGGCCAGGCGACGGGGCGGATCGTCTCCATGTCCCCGCAGCCGTAGCGAGGGGCGCGACCTTCGGAGGGACGTCGCGCGGTCTCGTCTCGCTTCGCCCGCTCAACGACCGGATGGCGGGGGCGGTGCCGTGCTCTCGCGGACGACGAGCGTCGTGGGGACGACGTCCATGCGCGCGGAGCCGCTCGCGCCGCGCACCTGCGCGAGCGCGGCCGCGACGGCGCGCCGGCCGGCGTCGGCGAAGTCCTGGTGCACCGACGTCAACGGCGGGTCGTAGGCGCCGGCGTCCTCGGTGTCGTCGAAGCCGACGACGCTCGCGTCGTGGGGGATGGACCGGCCCGCCTCGCGGAACGCGCGGTACAGGCCCAGGGCCATCTGGTCGTTGGCGCAGAACACCGCGGTGCAGTCCGGATCCGCCGCGGCGCGCCGTCCGAGCGCATAGCCCGACTGCGCGGTCCAGTCGCCGCGCAGCACGGGAGGGATGTCGCGACCCGATTCCGCGAGCGTCTGACGCCATCCCTCCGCGCGGCGCTGCGCGGGGTGGGAATCCTCGGGCCCCGCGAGATGCCACACCGTGTCGTGACCGAGCGAGAGCAGGTGCCGGGTCGCCTGGCGGGCGCCGTCGAACTGATCCGTGTCGACGACGACGTGCGCGTCGTCTGCGCCGGTGTCCATGAGCACGACGGGCACACCGGGAGGCAGCAGCACCTCGGCGCGCTCGAGGAGCTGCGTCTCGATGTTGAGGATGAGCGCGTCGACGGCGAGCTCCTGGAGGCGGGAGTACACACGCCCGGCGCCCTCCGACTGCGCGCGCAGCGGGATGAGCGTGGTCGTGTACCCCTCGACGGCCGCGGAGTGGGCGATCGCCTCGATCGTGCGGATGTCGCCGATGGTCGACAGCGTGTTCGAGATGACGCCGATGGTGTGGAACGATCCGAGCTTGAGGGCCCGCGCCGCGCTGTTCGGGCGGTAGCCGAGCTCGTCCATCGCGGCGATGACGACCTCGCGGGTCTCCTCCAGGACCCCGCCGAACCCGTTCGCCACGCGCGACACGGTCTGCGCCGACACGCCGGCGCGCTGCGCGACGTCGGCCATCGACACCCGGCGGCCGCCCGTGTCGGTGCGGCGCCGCGGGGGGCGGGGGGAAGCGAGGTCGTCCATCGTCTTGAAACCGTATCGTGACCCCGCCGAGTTGCGCGGTCATCCGCGATGCGTAGGATGTTTACGCAAACATAGCTGTTCCACCCACTCCTGTCGATGCAGCGGAGGACCTCAGGATGACAACAACGTCGCCTGCCGTCCCGGTGATGCCACCGGGTCGGACGCAGACCAGGGCGGCGCGCCACGCGCGCGGCCGATGGACCGGATGGGGCTTCCTCGCGCCGTTCATGATCGTGTTCGCGCTCGTGTTCCTCGCGCCGATCGTCTACTCGATCTACCTGAGCCTGTTCCGCTCCCAGCTCGTCGGCGGCACCGTCTTCGTGGGACTCGACAACTACCTGCGGGCCTTCGGCGACGAGAGCTTCTGGCAGGGACTCGGCCGTGTCGTCCTGTTCCTCGTCGTGCAGGTGCCGATCATGCTCGGCATCTCGCTCGTGGCGGCCCTCGCGATCGACAGCGGTCGCCTGTACGGCCGTGACTTCTTCCGCATCGGCATCTTCCTGCCGTACGCCGTGCCCGCCGTCGTCGCCGCGTTCATGTGGGGCTTCATGTACGGCGACCGGTTCGGCCTCGTCGGCAACATCGAGGACGCGTTCGGCGTGCAGCTGCCCGACCTGCTCTCGCCCGAGCTCGTGCTCGCCTCGATCGGCAACATCGTGACGTGGGAGTTCGTGGGCTACAACATGCTCATCTTCTACTCGGCACTGCGGGTCGTCCCGACCTCGCTCTACGAGGCCGCCGCGATCGACGGCGCGAGCCAGTTCCGGATCATCCGCGCGATCAAGATCCCCGCCATTCGCGGCTCGCTCGTCGTCGCGACGATCTTCTCGATCATCGGCAGCTTCCAGCTCTTCAACGAGCCGAGCATCATGTCGTCGCTCGCGCCCAACGCGATCACCACGTCGTTCACGCCCAACCTCTACGCCTACAACCTCGCGTTCGCGGGGCAGCAGCTCAACTACTCCGCGACCGTCGCGATCATCATGGGCGTCATCACGATGATCATCGCCTACGTCGTGCAGCTGCGCGGGATGCGGAAGGCCGACTGACATGACCACGACCCGCCTCGTCACCGTGCGCCCCGGCGCCCGCACGCGCTCGCGCATCGGCACGATCGACAAGCCGCGCCGCAGCGTCCTGCTGACGATCCTCGCCGGCATCATCCTCGTCTACTCGCTCATCCCCCTCGTCTGGCTGCTCATCAACGCGACCAAGACGCAGAGCGACCTGTTCTCGACCTTCGGCCTGTGGTTCGGAGGGGAGTTCGCGCTCTTCGACAACATCGGCCGCGCCCTGACGTACGACGACGGCATCTTCCTGCGCTGGTTCGCCAACACGCTGCTCTACGTCATCGTCGGGGCGGGAGGGGCGACCCTCCTCGCGGTCCTCGGCGGCTACGCGCTCGCCAAGTACGAGTTCCCGGGCAGGAAGGCCGTCTTCGCCGTCATCATCGGCGCCGTGGCCGTTCCCGGCACGGCGCTCGCTGTGCCGACGTTCCTCATGTTCAGCTCGATGGGCCTCACGAACACCCCGTGGTCCGTCATCATCCCGTCGCTGATCTCGCCGTTCGGCCTCTACCTCATGTGGACGTTCGCGTCCGAGGCCATCCCGACCGAGCTCATGGAGGCGGCGCGCATCGACGGCGCCAGCGAGTTCCGCATCTTCTGGCAGGTCTCGCTGCGCCTGCTGGCACCCGGGATGGTCACGGTGCTGCTGTTCACGATGGTCGCGACCTGGAACAACTACTTCCTGCCCCTCATCATGCTGCGCGACCCCGACTGGTACCCGCTCATCATCGGCCTCAACCAGTGGAACGCCCAGGCGTCGACCGCCGGCGGGACCGCCATCTTCGACCTGGTGCTGACCGGCTCGCTCCTCACGATCGTGCCGCTCATCATCGCCTTCCTGTTCCTGCAGCGGTTCTGGCAGTCGGGACTCTCGGCCGGATCCGTCAAGGAATGACCCCCACACCCACACGAAGGAGTGCACACCGCATGACCACCACCATCCGCCTGGGCCGTCGCGCCCTCGCCGGCACCGCGCTCGCGGGCGCCGCCGCCCTCGTCCTCGCCGGCTGCTCCGGCTCCGCGGAGGAGGTCGACACCGACGCCGCCGTCGAGGAGGGCGGCACGATCACCGTCTGGGCCTGGGAGCCCACGCTTGAGCAGGTCGCCGCCGACTTCGAGGAGGAGAACCCCGGCGTCACCGTCGACCTCGTCAACGTCGGCACGGGCATCGACTCGTACACGGCCCTGCAGAACGCCATCACGGCCGGCACCGGCCTCCCCGACGTGGCGCAGGTCGAGTACTACGCGCTGCCTCAGTTCGCCCTGCAGGACTCGCTCGAGGACCTCGGCCCCTACGGCGCCTCCGACCTCGACGGCGACTACGCGCCGGGCCCCTGGTCGTCGGTGCAGTCGGGCGACGCGGTCATCGGCCTGCCGATGGACTCGGGCCCCATGGCGCTGTTCTACAACAAGGACGTCTTCGACGAGTACGGCATCGAGGTGCCGACGACCTGGGACGAGTACCTCGAGGCGGCACGCGCGCTCCACGCCGCGAACCCCGACCTCTACATCACGAACGACTCCGGCGACGCGGGCCTGGCGGCCTCCATCATGTGGCAGGCAGGCGGCACGCCGTGGACCGTCGACGGCTCCACCGTGACGCTCGACCTCGCCGGTGACGAGGGCGCGCAGCGCTACGCCGAGGTGTGGCAGACGATGCTCGACGAGGACCTCGTCTCGCCGATCTCCGGATGGAGCGACGAGTGGTTCTCGGCCCTCGCCGACGGGACCATCGCGACGCTGCCGATCGGCGCGTGGATGCCCGCCAACCTCGAGGGCAGCGCTCCCGACGGCGCGGGCTCCTGGCGCGTGGCCGAGATGCCGCAGTGGGAGGAGGGCGTGAGCACGTCGTCCGAGAACGGGGGCAGCTCGCTCGCCATCCCTGCCGCGGCCGAGAACAAGGAGCTCGCGTACGCGTTCATCGAGTACGCCAACGCCGGCGACGGCGTGCAGACCCGCATCGACGGCGGCGCGTTTCCCGCGACCGTCGCCGACCTCGAGTCGGAGGAGTTCCTGAGCACCGAGTTCGACTACTTCGGCGGCCAGAAGGCGAACGAGGTCTTCGCCGCGTCGTCGGCCTCCGTCGTCGAGGGATGGCAGTACCTGCCGTTCCAGGTCTACGCCAACACGGTCTTCGGAGACTCCGTCGGCCAGGCGTTCCTCGGCTCCACCTCCGTCGCCGACGGCCTCGAGGACTGGCAGTCGACGCTCGAGACGTACGGCGCCGACCAGGGCTTCACGATCGAGTAGCCACGACCTCGCGGGGTGCGCAGCCGACGGCGGCGCACCCCGCTCCCCTGCCCGGACCATCCCCCGGGCTCGCACGACCCGGAAGGACCCCCATGCAGACGCACCGCTGGCTGCGCACCCCCGACGGCACCGCCCCTCGCATCTCGTACGGCGCCGACTACAACCCCGAGCAGTGGCCGCGCGACGTGTGGGACGAGGACGTGCGGCTCATGCGCGAGGCGGGCGTCGACGTCGTCTCGGTGGGCATCTTCTCGTGGGCGAAGCTGCAGCCGGCCGAGGACGCGTGGGACTTCGCATGGCTCGACGAGGTCATCGACCTGCTCCACGCCAACGGCATCGGCGTCGACCTCGCCACGGCCACCGCCTCGCCGCCTCCGTGGCTCACGATCAAGCACCCCGAGGTGCTCCCCGTCACGCATCACGGTCACATCCTCTCGCCCGGTGCACGCCAGCACTGGCGGCCCACCTCGCCGGTCTTCCGCGACTACGCCCTGCGCCTCGTCGAGACGATGGCCGAGCGCTACCGCGACCATCCCGCGATCGTCGCCTGGCACGTCAACAACGAGCTCGGCTGCCACAACGCGTGGGACTACTCCGACGACGCCGCACGCGCCTTCCGCGTCTGGCTCGAGGCGCGCTACGGCACGATCGACCGGCTGAACCACGCGTGGGGCACCGCCTTCTGGTCGCAGCAGTACGGGGCGTTCACCGAGATCCTGCCGCCGCGCGAGGTCGACTCGCACCCCAATCCCACGCAGCAGCTCGACTTCAAGCGCTTCTCCTCCGACGCCCTCAAGGAGTACTTCGTCGCGGAGCGCGAGATCCTGCGGAGGATCACCCCCGACATCCCCGTGACGACGAACTTCATGGTCATGGGCGAGACGCAGCACGCCGACTACGCCGACTGGGCGCACGAGCTCGACTTCGTCTCGAACGACCACTACCGCCATCCGGGCGCGCAGTCGTACGACGAGCTCGCCTTCTCGGCCGCGCTCGTCTCGGGCATCGCGCACCGCCGCCCGTGGTTCCTCATGGAGCACTCGACGAGCGCGGTCAACTGGCAGCCGGTCAACCGTCCCAAGCGCGACGGCGAGCTCGTGCGCGACTCCCTCACGCACGTCGCCCACGGCGCCGACGCCGTCTGCTACTTCCAGTGGCGGCAGTCGGCCGCGGGTGCCGAGAAGTTCCACTCCGCGATGGTGCCGCACGCGGGCGCCGACAGCCGTGTCTTCCGCTCCGTCGTGGAGCTCGGCGGCCTGCTGCGCCGCCTCGACGCCGTCGCCGGATCGCATGCCGTGCAGGCGCCCGTCGCGATCCTCTTCGACTGGGACGCCTGGTGGGGCAGCGAGCTCGACTCGCACCCCACCGACCTGCTGCGCTACCGGCAGGAGGCGCTCGACTGGTTCACCGCGCTGCACGACGCCGGCGTGCGCGTCGACGTCGTGCCGGCAGACGTGCCGCTCGACGGCTACCGGATGGTCGTCGCTCCCGTGCTCTACGCCGTGCCGGCCGCGCTCGCCGAGGCGCTCACGGCGTACGTCGAGGCGGGCGGCCACCTCGTGACGACCTACTTCTCGGGCGTCGTGAACGAGGACGACCGCGCGTGGCTGGGCGGCTACCCCGGCGCCTTCCGCGACCTGCTGGGGGTGCGCGTGGAGGAGTTCCGCCCGCTCTACGAGGGTGAGACGATCGCCCTCGACTCGGGCGTCGACGCGACGCTGTGGAGCGAGCCGGTCGACGTCGTCGACCCCGCCGTCGAGGTCGTCGCGCGCTACGCCGGATCCGACCTCGACGGCGGCGCCGCCGTGACGCGACGGGCCGTCGGCGAAGGATCGGCGTCGTACGTCTCGACCCGGCTCGGCGCGGAGGGCCTCGGCTCCATCGTGCCGACGCTGCTCGCGGGCGCGGGCGTCGTCTCGGAGCTGCCGGAGGCCATCCGGGGAGCGGCCTCGCTCACGCTGCGCGGAGCGGGCGACGAGACGTTCGCGTTCGTCATCAACCGCACCGACGACGAGCTCCCCCTCGACGATGTCGAGGGGGTCGCGCTCATCGGCGGCGGCACGCTGGCGCCGCGCGGGGTCGCGGTCTTCTCCCGCTAGCGGCGGGCACGGCCCGGGTCAGTAGCCCGGGCCGTGGAACCCGAGCGCGGAGCTGATGCGGTCGGCGGTCTCCACGGCGACGCGCGCGAGCTCCGGTTCGCGGGTCTCGAGGGCGATCGCCGAAAGCGGCCCCGAGATCGACACGGCCGCGATCGTCGCGCCAGAGCGGTCGACGACGGGTGCGGCCACCGACGCGCGGCCGAGCACGAACTCCTCGATCTCGGTCGCGTAGCCGCGGCGGGCGACGACCGCGAGCTCGCGATCGAGCATCGCGCGCTCGGTGTGCGTGCGCTGCGTGTACGCGGGGAGCCCGCGGGACAGAACGGCGTCGCGGTCGGCCGCCGTCAGCCCCGAGAGCACCGCCTTGCCGATGCTCGTCGCATGCAGCGGCACCCTCTCGCCGAGGAGCGTGTGCGACTTGGGCGACTGCGCCCCCTCGAAGTGGCAGACGTAGACGAGTTCCGAGCCCTGCCGGATCCCCACGTTCACGCCGAGCCCGAGCTCCGCGGCGAGCGTCTGGGCGACCATGCGGCTCGTGCGGTGAACGGGGATGCGGTTCACCGCGACGCCGGCGAGGGTGAGCAGCTCCGTGCCGAGGAAGTAGAGGCTCGTGACGGGGTCGCGCTCGACGAGCCCCGCCGCCTCCAGGGTGGCGAGCAGGCGCGACGCCGTGGACTGGCCGATGCCCGTCTCGCGCGCGATGTCGCCCACGCGACGCGGCTCGCCGTCGCGGAAGGCCTCGAGGAGCGCCACCGCCTTCTCGACGCTCTGGTTGGATCCCTTGTCCGCTGCCACATCATCCTCGCTGACCGATGTCGGGGGCCCGAGCCCTGGATCCCTTAATCATGCACATAGTGCATGGCCATTGCAACATGATGAATGCTCGTGCACGATGGTCTTCGGTACCCCCGGGTGCCGCGGCGCCGAAGACGACGCCGCACCCGCCGAAGGACGAAGATGACCGCTCAGCTCGCCCCAGAACTCGCGCAGCGCCGCCGACGAGGCATGCCCCTCAGCGAGCGCTCCTTCCTCACGTTCCTGCTGCTCCCCGGCCTCGTGCTCCTGTGCGCGGTCGTGCTGTATCCGCTCATCCGCTCGCTCGCCTCGGCGTTCTTCGACGAGAGCCTGCTCTACCCGGGCCAGACGTTCGTCGGATTCGACAACATCGCGCACGCCGTCGCGAACGACTTCGCGCGCCTCGTGTGGCAGACGCTCGTCTTCACCGTGGGAGCCACCGTCGGGCCGTTCGTCGTGGGCATGGCCCTCGCACTCGTGCTGAACCAGGCCTTCCCCGGTCAGAGGTTCCTGCGCGGGGCCTTCCTCATCCCATGGCTCATCCCCGGCGTCGTCGTCTCGTTCCTGTGGGCGTGGATCTTCGACGGCAACTACGGCGTCGTCAACGGGCTGCTCCTGAATCTCGGGCTCATCGACTCGCCCGTCGCCTGGCTCTTCGACACCGACGCCGCCCGCGGAGCGCTCATCGTCGCGAAGACGTGGAACTCCTTCCCCTGGGTCATGGTCATGCTCCTCGCGGGCCTCCAGACCGTCCCGCAGGAGTTGCACGAGGCCGCCGCGATCGACGGGGCAGGCACCGTACGCCGGTTCTTCGCCGTCACGTGGCCGCACATCAGCGGCGTCGCGGGCCTCGTCCTGCTCCTCGAGTTCATCTGGAACTTCCAGCACTTCGACACGATCTTCGTCATGACCGGCGGTGGGCCCGCCGGCACGACGAGCACGTTCGCCACGGCGGTCTACGACACCGCCTTCAAGGGATACGACCTCGGGCAGGCCGGCGCGATCGGCCTGCTCTGGATGCTGCTGCTCACGGTGCTCGTGGTGGTCTACGTGACCTTCTCCGAGCGCGACGCGCGGAAGGCGGAGCGATGACCACGACCATCCCGGAGCCGCGGATCGACACGACGCGCGCCATCCTCACGGGCGACGACCGTCCGCCCCGTCGCCGTCCGCGCGGGCGCACGCGATGGGGCACGTGGATCACGCTCGCGATCGTCGTCGTCTTCGCGTTCGCCCCCGTCTACTGGCTTCTCGTCACCTCGTTGACCCCCGACAGCCTGGTCTTCCGGTTCCCGCCGGCGCTCTTCCCGACCGAGATCACCTTCGAGCACTACCTCGACGTGTTCGGCCGCCCCGAGCTCTTCGGCTACCTCCGCAACAGCGTCATCGTCTCGCTCGTCACCGCCGTGCTCTCGGTCGTCGTCTCGATGTACATGGGCTACGCGTTCTCGAAGTACCGCTTCCGCGGCCGCACCTCGCTCATGTACTTCGTGCTGTCGAGCCAGATGTTCCCGCAGGCCCTCCTGCTCGTCACGCTCTACCTCGTGTTCGCGCAGTTCGGGCTGCTCAACAGCTACCTCGCGCTCATCGTCTCGTTCACGACCTTCACCCTGCCGCTGTGCGTGTGGATGCTGAAGGGGTTCTTCGACAACCTCCCCGACGACCTCATCGAGGCGGCGCGCATCGACGGCGCGGGACCGTGGCGCATCTTCCACTCGGTCATCATGCCGCTCGCCGCCCCCGGCCTCGTGGCATCGGGCCTGTTCGCCTTCGTGCGCGGCTGGAACGACTTCATCTTCGCGCTCACGCTCGCCGGCCCCGACAAGCAGACCCTGCCGCCCGGGCTCGTCAACACCTACATCAGCGAGGCGAGCACCGCGTGGCCCGAGCTCATGGCGGCGTCGCTGCTCGTGTCGGTGCCCGTCGCCGTCGCCTTCATGCTCCTGCAGCGCTTCCTCGTGGGCGGCATCACCGCCGGCGCGGTCAAGGGCTGACCCGTCCTCATCATTCGAAGGAGAATCATGACCCTCACCCTGTCCCGACGCGACCTGCTGCGCGTCTCTGCGCTCGGCCTCGGCTCGGCGTCGCTGTTCGCGATCGCCGGCTGCGCACCGGGGTCACCGAGCCCCGGCGGCGCGGCGCAGGCGCCCGCCACGGCCGGCACCCCGACCGACTTCTCCTTCGCCTCGTGGAGCCTGTCGGAGGAGGCCGCGAAGCCCTCGCTCGACGCCGCGCTCGCCGCGTTCGGGGGCGACAGGGGCGTCGACGTGTCGCCCGTGACCTATCCCTACAACGACTACCTCAACCAGTTGACGCTGCAGGTGCGCGGCGGCCAGTTCACGGGAGCCGCCCACGTCGACCTCGCCTGGCTCTCGGCGTTCGTCGCGCTCGGGAAGCTCGCCGACCTGGGCGGATACGCACAGGGGCGCGGCTACACGACGGCGGCCCTCGACGCGTCGAGCTTCGACGGGGTGCAGTACGCGCTCCCCTGGAACATCGGCGCGATCGGCCTCATCGCCAACGCCGAGCTGTTCGAGAAGGCCGGGGCGTCCACCGAGCCCCAGACGATCGAGGAGTTCGAGGACGGGCTGCGCGCCCTCAAAGGGATCGGCGTCATCCCCTACGCGGCGTCCACCGACGCCGCGCAGCTCAAGGACATCCTCATGTGGATCGAGACGTTCGGCGGCACCGTCGTCGAGGACGACGTCGTGACGCTCGGGGACGAGGCGTCGGTGAAGGCCGTGGAGTGGTACAAGAAGCTGTACGACGAGGGGCTCATCGCGCCCGACGTCGACCGCTTCGCCGCACGCAACCTCTTCGCACAGGAGACGTGCGCGCTCTACGACGATGCGCCCGTCGGGAAGTCGTCCGTCATCGACGCCGCGAGCGATCCGTCGATCGCGGACAAGATGACGCCCATGCCCCGCCCCACGCTCGCGGCGGGCGACGATCCGGTCGCGGTGTTCTGGGGCGGCGCGATCTGCGTCGTCCAGGGTGAGGGCGAGGGCACGGCGGCGGAGTTCGCGCAGTGGATCACGAGCGATCCCGATCAGGTCGCGTCGTACTTCGAGGAGCGCGGGCTCCCGCCGGCGACCGAGGAAGGGCTCTCGTCCGACGCGCTCGCCGCCGACCCGTTCAACGTCGCCTTCGCGGAGCGCATCACCGCGACCGCGACGTCGAACCCGCTGTGGGGCTACGTGAACTACGGGCAGATGGACACCGCCATCGCCGAGGCCGTGCAGTCCGTGCTCATCGGCCAGACCGGCGCCGCCGACGCGCTCGCCCAGGCGAAGACGACCGTCCAGGGGCTCATCGGCTGACCGGCCGCCGCCCGACCACATCCATCAGAAGGGGATCATGCGCTCGCAGACCGTCGAATCCGACATCACCGTCGTCGGAGGAGGGCTCGCCGGGGTGTGCGCGGCCATCGCCGCCGCGCGCCTGGGGCGCACCGTCGCCCTCGTCGGCAACCGGCCCGTGCTGGGCGGCAACTCCTCGAGCGAGGTGCGCGTGTGGGTGTGCGGCGCCACGGCGCACGGCGTGCAACGGTTCGCCCGCGAATCCGGCATCGTGGGCGAGCTTTACGTCGAGAACCAGTACCGCAACCCCGAGGGCAACCCCATCCTGTGGGACGAGGTCGTGCTCGATGCGGTCCGTGCCGAGCCGAACATCCGCCTCTTCCTCAACACCGACGTGCGCGAGGTCGACACGGAAGAGGAGGCCGACGGCCGCGTCGTCACGGGCGTGCGCGGATGGACGATGGGCTCGGAGACCTGGACCGACTTCCGCAGCGGACTCTTCATCGACTGCACAGGCGACGGCCTCGTGGGCGCGCTCGCGGGCGCCGCGCACCGCATCGGACGCGAGGGGAGGCACGAGTTCGACGAGTCCTGGGCCCCTGAGGAGGCCGACGGGCAGCTCCTCGGCTCGACGATCCTCTTCCACACGAAGGACGTCGGCCATCCCGTGCGATTCGTCGCGCCGCGCTCGACGAAGGACATCCGCGAGACGTCGATCCTCGAGTCGCGCATCCTGCGCTCGGGAGACACGGGCACGCACTACTGGTGGATCGAATGGGGCGGCGAGCTCGACACGGTCCACGACAACGAGCGCATCCGCGACGAGCTGAAGTCGGTCATCTTCGGGATCTGGGACCACATCAAGAACTCCGGGCGGTTCGACGCCGAGAACCTCGATCTGGAATGGGTCGGATCACTCCCCGGCAAGCGCGAGTACCGTCGCTTCCTCGGCGACCACGTGCTGACGCAGAACGACATCCTCGACCAGGTCGACTTCCCCGATGCGGTCGCGTTCGGCGGGTGGTCGATCGATCTGCACCCCGTCGAGGGGATGTACGCCGCGAAGCCGGGCGCGCATCAGCGGTTCTCGAACGGCATCTACGGGATCCCCTTCCGCAGCCTCTACTCGCGGGACGTCGTCAACCTGCTCATGGCCGGGCGCGACATCTCGGCCACCCACGTCGCCTTCGGATCGACCCGCGTCATGGCGACCTGCGGGGCGGTGGGCGAGGGGGCGGGAACCGGCGCGGCGCTCGCCGCCCGGCTCGGCGTGCGCCCGCGCGCGATCGCCCGGGAGCATGCGGACCTGCTGCGACAGGTGCTGCTCCGTCAGGACGCCCCGGTGTTCGGCGTCCGCGACGAGGACCCGGACGACCTCGCGCGCACGGCCGGGGTCACCGCCAGCTCCTGGCGACGCGGCATCGACGACGACAGCGACGGCGACGAGGGCGAGCGGTTCCTGCTCGCGCACGACACGGGGGTGCTCGTCCCCGTCGACCCCCGCCTCGAGGGCGTCGACGTCCTCGTCGACGTCACGCGCGAGACGACGCTGCGAGCCGCGCTGTGGACGACGGGGCGCCGCCAGAACGCCGTCCCGGTGCGGCGCGAGCTCTCCGTCTCCGTCGAGCTCGCCGCGTCGGACGCGCCGCAGTGGGTACGGCTGCCGTTCGACTGGTCGCCCGCCGCACCCGAGAGCGTCGTGGTCGTCCTGGAGGAGAACCCGGATGTCGCGGTGCGGCTCCGCGACGAGCAGGTGCCGGGCGTCCTCACGCTCATGCGCCGCGCCCAGGCCGACGGCGGGGAGAACGTCGCCGTCGACGAGTCGGAGGCGGTCGTGGCGTGGCCGGCCATCCCGCTGAGGGGGCGCACGATGCGCGCCCGCCTCCATCCCGAGACCCTCGCCTACGCGCCCGACCGCGCCGTCGGCGGCTACCAGCGCTACTACGGGGGGCCGCAGATGTGGGTGTCTGAGGCGTCGGGTCGACCGGGGGCGCCGTCGGCCCTGGCCGAGCAGCCACCCGCGCAGACGCTCGACGAGCACCTCCTCCTCGAATGGGACGCCCCCCGCCGTATCGCGCAGGTGAGGATCGTCTTCGACGACGACGTGGACGTCGAGCTCAACACGCTGCATCACCACCGCACCCCGGAGCCCGTGTTCCCCGAGCTCGTCCGCGCCTACGCGGTCGAGGCGCGGGTCGAGGGCGTGTGGCGCGAGGTCGTCGCGGTCGACGGCAACCGCCGCCGGCATCGCGTCCACGACCTCGACGCCCCCGTCGACGCCGACGCGCTGCGTCTGTCGATCCGCGCGACCAACGGCGCGCGCGATGCCAGGGTGGTCGCACTGCGCGCCTACCCGCACCGAGTGGTCATCTGACCCCTGCCCGGGGTGCCCAGTGCGGGATCGCCCGCGGTCCGGCGCGTCGGCGACGGCCGGTTGGCTAGCGTCGAGATGCCCCCTCGATCGGGGTGCTCCGCGGATGCTCCCCAGCTCCGCGGCAGCGGACCCGTGCGGCGTCTTCAGAACGCTCCGGGTGCTCCGTCCTGCGGCGGGCGCGTTCGGGTCGCGCCCGCCGCAGGCTCCCGGCCTCGCGGGCTCCCGGCGCCGGTGCGACTCCCGTCAGCCGCGGAGCCGCCCGCGGACGAGCTGCGTGATCGCCTTCAGCTCCGGTGCGCGCAGCACGGCCAGGGCGATCACGTAGACGACGGCGACCACGGCGCCGATCACGAGGCATCCCAGGACGGCGGGGACCTTCTCCGCGAGCATCCAGCCCGCCGCTCCCCCGTTCAGCAGGTACACGCCGTATCCCGCCGCCGCCGCCGGCAGCGCCGCGAGCGCGAAGCGCGCGAGCGCCGCCATCGACGCGCCCATGCCGATCGGGCCGAGACGGCGGCGCAGCAGCCATGACGCGAGGACCACCTGCGCCAGGCTCGACAGCGACTGCCCGAAGGCGATCGCCGCGGCGAGGTATGGGAGCAGCTCGTCGCTCGAGAACACGAGGGCAGACAGCGTCGCGAGCACCGCGGCGACGACGGCCTGGAACACGGTGAACCAGAACGGCGTGCGCGTGTCGCCGTACGCGTAGAACGTGCGCTGCACGACGAACTGCACGGCGAGGGGCACGAGCCCGACGAGGAATCCGATGAGGACGGGTGCGACCGACAGCGCATCCTCGCGGCTGTTGTTGAAGATGCGTGCGGCGGGCTCGGCGGCCACGATCACGGCGGCCGCGGCGAGCACGCACAGCACGCCGAGCGTGCGGACGGCACGGCCGATGTCGGCGCGGACGTCGCCGTCGCGGCCCGCAGCGGCGTGCCCGCTGAGACGCGTGAAGTACGGCGTCCCGATCGACAGCACGATGACGGAGTACGGGAGCATGAAGACGAGCCACGCGTTGAACCAGCTCGTGGAGGCGGGCCCCGAGCCGGACGCCGTCGACAGCAGGGTCTGCTGGTAGGCCGACAGCACCTGCCCGACGAGCATCATGAGGAAGGTCCACCCGGCGAGCCTGCCGACCGCGCGCAGGCCGATGCCGCGCCAGCGGAAGTCGGGCCGGATGCTGAGGCCCGTGCGCCGCCAGAAGACCACGAGCACGGCCGTCTGGGCGACGATGCCGAGCGTCGCGACGCCGCCCAGCGCGGCGATCTTGGGGAGGTTCCACGCGCCGTCGGCGAGCTGCCAGTCGGCGACGTGCACCTGGTCGCCGCCCGAGACGCCGAGCAGCACGAGGAACCCGGCGATCGACACGACGTTGTTGACGATCGGCGCCCACGCGTACGGCCCGTACACGCCGCGCGCGTTGAGGGTCTCGCCCAGCAGGGCGAACATCCCGTAGAAGAAGATCTGCGGAAGGCACCAGTACGCGAACAGCACGCCGAGCGCGAGCTGATCGGGCGTGAAGCGGCTCGAGTAGATCCACAGCAGCGGCCAGGCGAGCGCCATCGCGACGAGAGTCACGCCGACGAGCAGCACGGCGCCGAGGGTCATGAGCTTCGAGATGTGCGACCCGCCGCCGTCGTCGCGCGCCGACCACTTGACGATCTGCGGCACGAGCACGGCCGTGAGGATGCCCGTCGAGATCACCATGTAGATGTTGTTCGGCAGCTGGTTCGCGTTCGTGAACGCGTCGCCCGCTGCCGTGTACGCCCCGCCGATGACGGAGACGAGCACGACGGAGCGGAGCAGCCCCGTGACGCGCGAGGCGAGCGTTCCGGCCGCGATGAGCGCGCTGGAGCGGCCGAGACTACTCATCCGATGCGACCCTCTCCCCGGTGTCGGCGCCGGCTGCGCCATCCGCGCCGTCGTCGCCCGTGTGGGGGCGGCGCGCGCGCCGGCGCTTCAGCACCGTGCGGATGACCCCGCCGATGACGAGCAGGACGACGATGCCCACGAGCACTCCGACGCCCACGCGCTCCCATTCGGCGCGCACCGTGACGGCCATGCTGCGCGTGTCGCCGATCTGCTCGCCGCCCTGCGTCCGCAGGGTCACGGCGAGGCCGACCTCGCCGCTTCCGACCCTCGCCTCGACGGGGATCTCGACGCGAGGATTGCTGCCGGCCGGCACCTCGACCTCGATGCTCTCGCGGACCTCGAGCACGACGCTGTCGGGCTGCGATTCGATGACGACCGTGATGGGCCACGCGAGGCTGTTGCGCACCCACACGGGCAGCGGCGCCTCGGCGCTGAGCAGCTGCACCTGGTCGGAGACGCGGATCTCGATCCCGTCGACGCGCTGCGCCGTCGTCTCGGCGTGCGCGGCGACCGCCTCGCGCCACGCCTCGGGCTCGGACAGCCATCCCACCGCGAGCAGCTGCAGGGCCTCGGCCCTCGCCTGCCCCGTGAGGAGCTCCGGCTCATCGAGCGCGGTGGCCACGCGGGCCAGGTCGGGCTCGGCAGCGGTGAAGGCGGAGACGGCGGCCGTGCGCTCGGCGTCGGGCGCGATGTCGACGACGTCGACGGGCCGCGTGTCGGCGGAGAGCAGGTCGGTGAGCGACTGCGTGTCGACCGCGGCGCTGCGCGTCACCCGCTCGATCGCGTCGCGGAGCGTCTGGGCCGTGCGACCCGTCTCCCCGGTGTCGTCGAACGTCGCGCGGTCGAGCGCGATGAGCGTCGGCTCGTCGCCGCTCGACGCGAACCAGAGCAGTGCCGACGCCTCGACGAGCGCCTCGGCATGGTCGTCCGACGCGAGCGCGGCGGCGCTCAGCGCGTCGGACACGGCATCGTCGTAGACGAGCACGCCGTTCCCGCGCGCGGCGACGGCGTCGCCGTCGGCCCCCTGCGCGGTCGATGTCGAGGCGATGAGCGCGACCGACTCTGTCGAGAGGGCCGCGACGACGTCGGCGCCGGCCGCACCCTCGGCCGGCCAGACGACATCGGCGGTCTCCTCGCCGATGGAGACGAGCTCGTCGAGGGACGGGTACTCGGGCTGCGCGTCCTGCGGGTCATCGGGCTCGGGCGAGGCGGACGGCTCGGGGGTGGCCGCGAAGTCCTCTCCGCTCTCGAACGCGCGCAGGCTCGTCGGCGCGAGCGGCTCTCCGAGCCCCGCCTGCAGCTGCGCGGCCACGTCGGCGTCGCCGTACTGGAGGGCGAAGCGCTCGTTCGGCAGCGATTCGAGCGTCGCGAGCCACTCGACGGCGGGCGCAGGCGCCGACGACCCGAGGGCGCGAATGGCCGCGGGGATGGCGGGGTCGACTGCGAGCACGGCGCCCGTCCCCGTGACGGCCTCGAGGGTCTGCGCGAGCGCTCCGCCCGGTACCGTGAGGCGGGCGAGCGCGTCGGCGTCGAGGACGCCCGCGTCGCTCGGCGGCGCCGTCACCGGCACGACGATGCCGACGGGGGCCCTGCGGTCGGAGACGACGACGACCGATCGCGCCTCGAGCACGGTGGCGCCCGAGGTGTACGTCGCCACGAGGGGATGGACGCCCGTCGTCACGCCGTCGAGCCCCTCGACGGAGGCGGCCACCGACAGCGTCTGCTCGTGGACGGCACCGCCGCCGACCGCCTCGACGGGCGCGGACTGGAGGGTCGTGAGCGCCGAGTCGGCGCCGCCCTCGAGCCAGGACGTCAGCGCGTCGTCGTCGGCGAGCGCGTCCGCGCCGATCGCGAGCTCGAGGGTGCCGGCCGCGAGCTCGTCGACGGCGGCGTTGTCGACCACGGCGGCGGCGGTGAGCGTGCCGCCGGCCGCGAGCACGCCGTCGTCGGAGGGGATGAGCGAGAGGACGGGAGAGGTGCCCTGCGCCGTGTCGTCGATCTCGGCCGGGACCCCTGCCACGGCACCCGACGCCTCCTTCTCGGACGTGGCGAGCAGGCGTGCGGGTCGCTCCTCCTCTGTCGTCGAGGCGGCAGCGGGCGCGGACGACGCGAGCACGGCGACGAGGGCGACGGAGGGCGCGACGAGGCGGAGAAGGCACGTCGTGTGGGCCGTCCGTCGCGTCATGGGGATCCTGCTCGTCGGGTCGCGCGCACGGGCGGCGCACCCGTCAATCCTACGAACGCGGCTGGGCGAGCCCTGCGAGGGCGCGCGGACGGTCAGGCCCGGGGCGCGCTGGCGCGCACGACGAGCCGGGTCGGCACGAGCGTGCGCTCCGCGACCGGCTCGCCCGCGAGGAGCGCGAGCAGGAGCTCCACGGCCGTCGTGCCGAGCTCGTCGAACTCCTGCGCGACGGTGGTGAGCGCAGGCCAGTAGTCGGCTGCGTCGACGACGTCGTCGAAGCCCACCACCTCGACGTCGTCGCGGCCGAGCGCGTGCGCGGCGTGCAGGACGCCGAGCGCGGTCTGGTCGTTGGCGGCGAAGACGGCCGTCACGGCGCGGTCGGCCAGCAGCTCGCGCGCCAGCCGCGTCGCGGTGTGCGCCGTCCAGTCGCCGCGCACGGGTGCCGGAGCCGCGGCACCGGCCTGCGCGAGCGCCGCGCGCCATCCGCTCTCGCGCTCGGAGGCGGCGTACGACGTCGCGGGGCCCGCGACATGATGCACGACGGGATGGCCGAGGCCCAGCAGATGCATCGTCGCCGCCCGCGCGCCGCCCGCGTGGTCGGAGGAGATGACGGTGAACCGGTCGCTCCCCGCCGCGTCGACGGCGACGACGGGGAAGCCGGGGTCGGCGGCTCCCCGCAGCGAGGGAGTCGCCTCGTTGAGGACGACGGCCCCGTCGACACCGTGGTCGGCGAGCGCGCCGAGCGCGCCATCCGCGCCTTCGTCGGCGTCGGAAAGCGTCACGACGAGCACCGCGTGATCGTGCGCGGACGCCGCGGCCGTCAGCGCCTCGAGCATGCGGGTGTTGCCGACCGAGGCGAGGGTGCGAACGACGACGCCGATCGTGCGGGTGCGTCCTGTGCGGAGGGCGCGCGCCGTGCGGTTCGGGCGGTAGCCGAGCTCCGCCATGGCCGCCTCGACGCGCGCGCGGGTTGCGGGATCGACGCGCGGCGAACCGTTCGCGACCCGCGAGACGGTCTGTCCCGACACACCGGCGAGTCGGGCGACGTCCGCGGCGGACACCTGCGCCATAACGGCTCCCTTCTCGTTCGAACAACTTTGCACTAGCATCCATGTTGACGTCAACACGCGCGACATCGCGCACGAAACGGAGGAACGATGCAGGCATCGGCCACGACCCTGGGCGCCGGCGTCGTCAAGCGCGTCTCGCGTCTCGCCGACGGGCGCGAGCTCATCTACTTCGACGATGCGGGCACGGCGCTCCCCGCCGAGCGGCGCATCGACGAGCGGGAGCTCGGACCGCGCCCCGACACCGCCACGATGCGGCGCGACGTGCTGACGGGCGACTGGATCTCCGTCGCCGCCGCGCGGCAGAACCGCGCGTTCCTGCCGCCGGCCGAACTCGATCCGCTCGCGCCGCAGACCCCTGCGAACCCCTCGGAGGTGCCGAGCGTCTACGACGTCGCGGTGTTCGAGAACAAGTCGCCGTCGTTCGGCCCCGCGCTCGACGTCGCCACGGGCGATGCGCCGGCGGCGGTCGACCCCGCGCGCGGTCTCGACGATCTCGACGCTCCGGGGCTCGGCCGCACGCGCACCTCCGTGGGCCGCTGCGAGGTCGTCTGCTTCAGCCCGGAGCGCGAGGGATCGTTCGGGACGCAGTCGGTGACGCGCGCCCGCACGGTCATCGAGGCATGGGCCGACCGCACGGCCGCCCTCTCCGCCCTCCCCGGCATCCGCCAGGTCTTCCCGTTCGAGAACCGCGGCGAGCAGATCGGCGTGACCCTGCACCATCCGCACGGCCAGATCTACTCGTACCCGTACATCACGCCGCGCACGAAGCTGCTGCTGCAGGCGATCGAGCGCGAGGGCGCCGACCTGTTCGAGCGCATCATCGCGTTCGAGTCCGCCGGCCCGCGCGTCGTGCTCGAGGCCGAGCACTGGATCGCGTACGTGCCGTTCGCGGCGCGCTGGCCCATCGAGGTGCATCTCGCGCCGCGGCGTCACGCCGCCGACTTCACGGAGCTCACCGACGCAGAGCGCGACGAGCTCGCGCCCGTGTACCTGCGCCTGCTGCGGGGCGTCGACCGGCTGTATGACACGCCCACGCCCTATATCGCGGCGTGGCATCAGGCGCCCGTCGACGTGGCCCGCGACACCGCCCGGCTGCATCTGCAGCTCACCTCGCCGCGTCGTGCGGCCGACAAGCTCAAGTACCTCGCCGGATCGGAGGCCGCCATGGGAGCGTGGATCGGAGACGTCCCGCCCGAACAGTCCGCTGCACGTCTGCGAGAGGCGGTGGGCGCGTGACCGCCGCGCAGGAGCAGGCCGTCGCACTCCTCGAGTCGCTCACGGGGTCCGCGCCGGTTGGCGTGTGGTCGGCGCCCGGCCGCGCCAACCTCATCGGCGAGCACACCGACTACAACGAGGGGTTCGTGCTGCCCTTCGCGATCGAGCACCGGACGTATGCCGCTGTCGGAATGCGCGAGGACGGCGTGCTGCGCGTCGTGTCGACGCTCGACCGCCAGCCGTTCTCGCTCCCCCTCGCCGACCTCGCAGCGACCTTCGACGGCCAGTCGGGGCACGCCGTGACGTCGGGGGCCGTGCCGGAGTGGGCCGCGTACCCGCTCGGGATCGCGTGGGCGGCGCTCGCCGCGACGGGCCGCGCAGCGTCGGACGTGACGGGTCTCGACATCGCCATCGCGTCGGATGTGCCCGTCGGGGCCGGGCTGTCGTCGTCGGCTGCGATCGAGGGGGCGACCGCGTCTGCGCTGAACGACCTGTGGCGGCTCGGGCTCGACGGCCTCGAGATCGCGAAGCTCGGCCGCACCGCAGAGAACGAGGCCGTGGGAGCGCCGACGGGGATCATGGACCAGGTCTCGTCGACCCTCGGCCGCGAGGACGCCGCGACCTTCCTCGACTGCCGCACGCTCGCGACCGAGTCGGTCGACCTCGGTTTCGCCCGCGAGGGGCTCGCCCTGCTCGTCATCGACACGCAGGTGAAGCACGCGCACTCCACGGGCGGCTACCGCGAGCGCCGCGAATCGTGCGAGAAGGGCGCCGCCGAGCTCGGCGTGCCGTCGCTGCGCGACCTCTCCACCGACGACCTGGTGCGGGCGCAGGAGCAGCTCGACGGTGTGACGTTCCGTCGCGTGCGGCACATCGTCACGGAGAACCAGCGCGTGCTCGACACCGTCGCGACGCTGCGGGCGTCGGGCCCGCGGGCGATCGGCGACCTGCTCGTCGCGTCTCATGCGTCGATGCGCGACGACTTCGAGATCTCGGTCGCCGAGCTCGACACGGCGGTCGAGGCGGCGCTCGCCGCCGGCGCCGTCGGCGCGCGCATGACGGGCGGGGGATTCGGCGGCGCAGCGATCGCTCTCGTCGACGCCGACCGCGTGGATGTCGTCGCGCAGGCCGCCCACGACGCGTTCGCCGCCGCGGGCTTCCGTGCGCCGAACACCTTCACCGTCACCCCCTCGGAGGGCGCACGCCGCGACGCGTGACGGGCGGGGGTCGGGGTCGCGGCATCGGGGCGCTGTGGCGCTCCGGGTGGCGCTCCGCGCGGCGCTCTGGGTGTCTTCGCCAGTGCGGATGTCGGTCGGATCGACCCTTTTGAGTGACATCGGCACTGGCGAGTGCGTGGGTGGCCGACATCCGCACTGATGAAGCGGCGCGGGGCGCACTCGGGCGGTCTCGGGGTCGCGGCATCGGGTGTTGTGGCGCTCCGCGCGTCTTCGCCAGTGCGGATGTCGGTCGGATCGACCCTCTTGACGGACATCCGCACTGGCGAGTGTGGGGGTGGCTGACATCCGCACTGATGAAGCAACGGGGGCGCGTGCACCGGCGCGGGCGAGCACCGCAGGGCCGACCAGACGCTGCCCCCGCCCCGCCCCGCCCGCGGGAGAATGGACGGGTGATGCCGACGCCTGACGCCGACCTGTGCCGCGCCCTCGCCGCCGACCTCTCCGCGGCGCGATTCCGCTCGGAGGCGCTGCGGGCGATGTGGGGGGTCGACGCCGACGACGCGATCGGCCGCAGTCTCCGCGCGCCGGCGCTGCGCGCCATCCGCGATCGCGACGACACGCTGGCGACGCTCGCCCGCCTGCTGATCTTCGGCGTCGCGCAGCCCCGCGCCGCCGTCGACGCCGCTCTCCCCCGGTCGGGAGCGGCCGGCCTCGAGGCGCTCGGCCTCGTCGAGGCGGATGGCGCCGCCGTCGTGCCCCGTGCCGTCATGCGCCCGCAGTCGTTCCATGACGAGCGCGGCCCGGGGGAATGGCTCCTCGCGAGCGATCTCGACGAGCTCGCCGTCGGCGGCGGAGCCCTCGCCGAGGATCACGTGCTCGGCGCGGGCGGCGCATCGCTCACGCTCGCGGGGCTGCAGCTCCCGACCCCCGTCCGGTCGGTGCTCGATCTCGGCACCGGATGCGGCGTGCAGGCGCTGCGCGCCCGGCGCTACGCCGAGCGCGTCGTCGCGACGGACATCTCGGCGCGCGCCCTGCGCTTCGCCGAGCTGAACGCGGCGCTCGACGCGGCCGACTCGATCGAGACCCGCGAGGGATCGCTCTTCGCGCCGGTCGCGGGCGAGCGGTTCGACCGCATCGTGTCGAACCCGCCGTTCGTCATCACGCCGCGTGCCACGGGCGTGCCGGAGTACGAGTACCGCGACGGCGGCCTCGTCGGCGACGCGCTCGTGCAGGAGGTCGTCGCAGGAGTCGGCGCGCACCTCGAGCCCGGCGGCGTGGCGCAGTTCCTCGGCAACTGGGAGACGAAGGACGGCGCGGCCGGCCTCGACAGGGTGCGCGCCTGGGTCGAGGCATCGGACGTGCCGCTGGACGCGTGGGTCGTCGAGCGCGAGGAGCTCGATCCGATCGCCTACGCCGAGATGTGGATCCGCGACGGCGGCACGGCGCCCGGCACGCCCGCGCATGATCGGCTGCTCGACGCGTGGCTCGACGACTTCGCCGAGCGCGGCGTCACGGCCGTCGGCTTCGGCTACGTGCTGCTGCGGCGTGCCGAGGGGAGGCCGACCCTCGCGCGGTACGAGCGGGTGGGCCAGCCCATCCCCTCGGAGGGCGGTCTCGGCGCCCACCTCGCGCAGGTCATCGCCGCACACGACCGCGTCGCCGGCCTCGACGACGATGCGCTGCTCGCGCTGCACCTGCGCGTCGCCGCCGACGTCACCGACTCGCGTCATCACCTGCCAGGGGCGGAGGAGCCCAGCGTCATCGAGTTGCGCCAGGGCGGCGGCTTCGGCCGCTCGGTGCAGGCCGATCCGGCGCTGGCGGCGCTCGTCGGCGCGTGCGACGGCGAGCTGTCGCTCGGACAGATCGTCGCGGCTCTCGCGCAGCTCCTCGAGGTCGACGAGGCCGCGCTGCGGGGCGGGCTGCTCCCCGCCGTCCGCGAGCTCGTGCTCGACGGCTTCGTCGCCCCCGCGTAACGCGCCGGATCTCGACGCCGCGAAAGAATCCCCCACCGGCGCTCTTCGACAGGCGTAGCCTGGGGGTATGCGCGCTGTCGTCTTCGAGAAGTTCCACACGTTCCCCACCCTCACCGAGGTCGACACCCCGACGCCCGGCCCCGGAGAGGTGCTCCTGAAGGTCGCCGGTTCGGGCGCCTGCCACTCCGACGTGGCGATCTACAAGGAGTTCTCCGCCGGCGCCCCCGGCGCGCAGAACCCGCCCTTCGTCCTCGGACACGAGGTGTCGGGCTGGATCGAGGCGACGGGCCCCGGTGTCGAGGGCTTCGAGAAGGGCGACGCCTATCTCGTCTACGGCCCCATCGGCTGCGGTCACTGCAAGGCCTGCTCGCGCGGCCAGGACACGTACTGCGAGAACGCGGCGACGATGCCCTACCTCGCGACGGGCATCGGCCGCAACGGCGGGATGGCCGAGTACGTCGTCGTGCCGGCCCGCAACCTCGTGCCCCTGGGAGACGCCGACCCCGTCGACGCCGCGCCGCTCAGCGACGCGGGCCTCACGCCGTACCACGCCATCAAGGCGTCGCTCCCGAACCTCGCGGGCGGCGGCCGCTTCGCCCTCGTCATCGGCCTCGGCGGCCTCGGGCAGATCGCCGTGCAGATCCTCACGGCGCTCACGGGGGCGACCGTCATCGCGACCGACATGAAGGAGGACGCGATGGCACGCGCCGAGGCCAACGGCGCCGTCGTCGTCCCCGGCGGCGAGGGCCAGGTCGAGCGCATCCGCGAGATCACGGGCGGCCGTGGCGTCGACGCCGCGTTCGACTTCGTCGGAGCGACCCCCACGATCAAGACGGCACAGGCGTCGATGGCGCAGATGGGCCGGCTCACCGTCGTGGGGATCGCCGGCGGCGTGACGGAGTGGTCGTTCTTCACGACCCCCTACGAATCGACCATCACGAACACCTACTGGGGCACGATCGAGGACCTGCACGAGGTCGTGGCGATGTACCGCAAGGGGCAGATCCGTCCCGATGTCGAGCGGTACGGCATGGACGACGCGCTCGAGGCCTACCGCCGCCTCGAATCGGGGCAGCTGTCGGGCCGCGCCGTCGTCGTCCCGCACGCCGTCTGACGCACGCCGCCTGACGCACGCCGTCCGACGCACGGTGCGCGCGGGGCCGCCGACTACCCTGGAGAGCATGCTCAACATGGCCGACGGTCTCGCGCGCCTGGGCGACCTCGCGGCGTCGCCCGTCGTGCGCACGCTGGCCGAGGCGTTCGCCGCCGCGGGGCACGACCTCGCCGTCGTGGGCGGTCCCGTGCGCGACGCCCTCCTCGGGCGCGCGACGCACGACCTCGACTTCACGACGGATGCCCGACCCGACGACATCCTCCGGATCGTCACGCCGATCTCGACGGCCCAGTGGGACATAGGCCGGGCGTTCGGCACGATCGGCGCGCGCGTGCAGGGCGAGCAGGTCGAAATCACGACCTACCGCGCCGACAGCTACGACGGCACCACCCGCAAGCCCGTCGTCGCGTTCGGCGACAGCCTCGAGACCGACCTCACGCGCCGCGACTTCACGGTCAACGCGATGGCGCTGCGGGTTCCGGATGTGAAGCTCGTCGACCCGACGGGCGGCATCGAGGACCTCGTCGCGGGGGTGCTGCGCACGCCCATCGACCCCGCGGTCAGCTTCGGCGACGACCCGCTCCGGATGCTCCGCGCCGCCCGGTTCTCGTCGCAGCTCGGCTTCTCCATCGAGCAGGGCACTCGCGACGCCGTCGCTCAGCTGCGCGAGAGCCTTGACATCGTCAGCCCCGAGCGCGTGCAGGGAGAGCTGACGCGCCTGCTGCAGACGGATGACCCCGTCGCGGGTCTCCGCGTCCTCGTCGACACGGGACTCATCGAGCGCTTCCTGCCCGAGATCCCGGCGCTCCGACTCGAGGTCGACGAGCACCACCATCACAAGGACGTCTACGAGCACTCCCTCACGGTGCTCGCGCAGGCGATCGACCACGAGCGGCGCCGCCATCCGGATGCCGAGCCCGACGTCGCCCTGCGCCTCGCGGCGCTGCTGCACGACATCGGCAAGCCCCGCACGCGCAAGCTCGAGCCGGGCGGCGCGGTCTCGTTCCACCACCACGATCTCGTGGGGGCGCGGATGGCCCGCAAGCGGCTGCAGGCGCTCCGGTACGACGGCGACACGATCGGCTCCGTGTCGACCCTCATCGAGCTGCATCTTCGCTTCTTCGGCTACGCGGAGGGCGCGTGGACCGACTCCGCCGTGCGCCGCTACGTGCGCGACGCGGGCGACGAGCTCGAGCGCCTGCACATCCTCACGCGCGCCGACGTGACGACGCGCAACCGCCGCAAGGCCGCCCGCCTCGCGAGCGCGTACGACGACATCGAGAACCGCATCGCGGAGCTGCGCGAGCAGGAGGAGCTCGACGCCATCCGCCCCGACCTCGACGGCAACGCCATCCAGCGGATCCTCGGCATCGCCCCTGGCCCCGAGGTGGGCAGGGCGTACCGCTTCCTCCTCGATCTGCGCCTCGACGAGGGTGCGCTCGGCGAGGAGGAGGCCGAGAGGCGACTGCGCGCCTGGTGGGAGGCGCAGGACCAGCCCCCGCGGCGCGCCTGAGGCGCGCTCAACGCTTCTGTTATACGTCGGTCTCGACGCCGCGACCCTCCCACTGCCCGTACGTCGTGCCGTCGTCGGCCAGCCAGGACGTCCGGCCATTGCATGATCGCCCCAGCACGATGGCACCTGCTGTCGACGGCGACGCGAATGGCGCATCCTTCGCGAATCGGGCGATGGGCCCGTCGAGGATGATGGTGCCCCGATCGATCAGGCCGTCATGGATCGACCGGTAGTTCGCATACGCCCGAGCTGTGCTCGGCGAGTACTTCTCGCTGGCGGCGACGCGTGCGGTCGCCGTCGAACCGGCGAGCACGACGAACTCTCCGTCGATGAGTTGTGCACGCGCTTCGATGCCACGCTTGCGCACGCCCAGCGAGAAGATCGGTGACGTCGCGGTGGAGGGCGGGGACGAAGCTGCGACGGAATCCGACCGCTGCGGACCGCGGAAGATGTCGATGCCCAGCGTCGGCAGCACGACATAGAGCTGTTCGAGGAAGTAGTCCATGCTCGATGTCTCGGCCTCCGAAAGTCGCGCGAACGACGGTTCCGAACCGTTGTCCAGTGTCGCGCGGCCGGTCTCCCTGGCGCGCGCGATGAGTCTTCCCTCGAGGTAGCGGACCTGCGACTTCGTGAGTTGCAGCGACTGAGCCTGCGAAGTGATGACGGCGACGCGGTCCCACCAGTCCTTCTTGAGCTGATGTTGGCGCAGCCGTGCGGCTATCTCGTCGGTCTCGCCGATGTACGCGATGACGCGTGGCGGCGTCGAACCCATGTCATCACCGAGGAGCACGTAGACGCCGGTGCGATGGGATTCGTCCCTTCTGATCAACCGCGCCAGGTCAGGGCGAGGGGCGACGATGACGTGGCCGGTCCAGTTCGCGATCTCGGCCGTGCGGAGCCCGCCCGGCATGCCGTCGACGAGATACAGCAGCACCTGCTTGCCCGGATTCACGCGGGCACCTCGGCGTTCGCGGTGAAGGTCCGGACTCGGGCGATGAGCGGGAGCGGATCCGGGAACACGCCGCTCACGCCCTCCGGGTCGTCGTCGGTGAAGGGCGGGTCGAACAGGAGGTTCGGGTCGAGCTCCCCCTGCGTCGTGAGGAAGTCGATGACCATCCGCACGAAGTCCTGCTGCGCGCGGGTCGCACCCTCTCGCTGCAGGAAGTCGCGGAAGGCCTCCTCCACCGCCGACTTCTCGACGCCCACGAGCGACCGGATGAAGTGGCCGAGCCCCTTCGCGCGGGCGCCCGCCGTGCGCACGTCTTCGGCCGACCCTACGCCGGCGTCGACGAGTATCTGCCCGAGCTCATCGAGGTCTTGCGAAGTGATCGGCACGTTGCGGCGGAGCCGCTGAAGTGCGAGGTGCTCGAGGTTCGATCGGAAGTAGTCGCGTGCCTTCGCGCGGAAGCGCTCATAGTTCACGCCGCGCGCCGTCGCGGTCAGCTCGATCGCGCGCGCATCGCCGATCTCGTCTTGGAAGTCGGTGTAGAGGATGTCGCGGCTGCCCCGCTTGATGAGGTGAACGAGCCCGCGAACCCGGATGCGCGCGACCTCGAGCATTGGTGCCGTGACGTCGGCCCACCATTCGTCTCCCGCGAGGCGGTCGAGCCACTCGACCTGCGCGGCGATCGCCGGCACCGACGTGCTCTCGAGCAGGTTCGCGGCGATCCCCTGCACCGCCTGGCGGATGATGTCGGTCGGTACCTCGGGCCGCAGTGCTCCGACCTGCAGAGTGATCATCATGAGGTCGAAGCGCTTGGCGTCTTCGTCCGTCCCGTCGGCGGTGTCCATCGTTGGCAGGTCGGCGAGCGCATCGGTCGCGTCCGCGATCTCCTGGCCGCCGAGCGCACGAAGCCGTTCCGCCTCCCACGCATCAGCAGACCCGAACCGCTCGACCCATCGGCGCTGCGGGCGCACGAGCACGTTGTCCAGCCGCATCCCGGTGACGATCGCGAGCAGGCGGGCGGCAACGTCGCCGCGGAGGCGGGCGAGGTCGTCGCTGATCGAGGGGAGCGCATCGATCGACCGGGTGAGCTCGAATCTCGTCTCGAAGGTTCGAGCACGCAGTGAGCGTGTCGGGTGGCCGGTCTCCCGCTGCAGGTGGCTGTTGAACCACTCGGCGTTGCCGAGCAGATCGATGACGACGAAGTCGCGCTTGTGCTCGCCCGGACCGTAGAGGTCCGGGCGGAGGCGCGTGCCGCGGCCGATCATCTGCCAGAACTTCGACGAGGTGAACACACGCTTGAAGAACACGAGGTTCACGACCTCGGGGACGTCGACTCCCGTGTCGAGCATGTCGACGGACACGGCGATGTCGGGCCGCTTCGACGGATCCGCGAAGTCCTCGAGCGTCGTCTGGGCGCGGTCGTCGCTCGACACGACCACGCGCGCCGTGTCGGCGAGTGCCGGATTCTGCGCGTTGAACCGCTCGACGATGTATCGGGCGTGGCGCTGGTTCTTCGCGAAGACGATCGTCTTGCCGATCCGATCGCCGCCCTCGACGCGCCGCCCGCGCTCCATGAGATAGCCCAGGGCGCGATCCACTGTGTCTGTGTTGAACAGCCAGCGGTTGAGCGCCTCGGCGTCGACGGCGTCGGGTGGGTCGACGTCTTCACCCCAGTCGAGGGCATCCCACTCGTCCTTCTCGTCCTCGGTGAGATCGTCGTACCTCACGCCGGTTCGGACGAATCGGAGGGGCACGTCGACGATCGCCGGCGGCACGAGGTGGCCCTCCGCGATCGCCTGGTCGAGCGGATACGCAGACGTCGGAACGCCGTCCTCGAGGCCGAACAGGTCGTAGGTGTTGTGGTCGACCTCGTCCTTCGGGGTCGCGGTGAGCCCGACGAGCAGCGCGTCGAAGTGGCGGAAGATCTCGCCGTACTTCTGGTACACGGATCGGTGCGCCTCGTCGATGATGACGAGGTCGAAGTAGCCGGGGCCGAACCGGTGCGATCCGTCGGCGATGCCGCGGTTGATGAGGTTGAGCATCGTCGGGTACGTCGACACGAACACGCGCGCATCCGCCTGCTTGTCCTGCAGCAGGTTCACGATCGGGGCGGACGGCAGGTGCGTCTGGAATGCGCTCGCGGCCTGGCGGACGAGCGCCTCGCGATCAGCGAGGAACAGAACGCGCTTGACCCATCCCGCCTTCATGAGCGTGTCGACGAGGGCGATCGCCGTGCGGGTCTTGCCGGTTCCCGTCGCCATCACCAGCAGCGCCCCTCGGCCGCGACGAGCGTCGAACTCTTCGGCGACGGCGCGGATGGCCTGCTGCTGGTAGTCGCGCCCGACGATCGCCGTGGCCGATGCTGGCAGCGGTGCGCCATGCAGTGGGCGGCGGCCCGCGCGGCGCTGGTGCAGCCACCCCAGCTCGGGCTCCGTGTAGAACCCGGCGACACGGCGCTCGGCGTAGCGGGACCCGTCGGCATAGCCGGCGTCGTCGTGGATCCAGTGCTCGTAGCCGTTGGTTGTGAAGATCACGGGGCGGCGTCCGTGGCTGCGCTCGAGCGCGTCGGCGTACAGCCGTGCCTGCACGAGGCCGTCGCGTGGGTCGCGTCTGGTGCGCTTCGCCTCGATGACCGCGAGCGGAGCGCCGTCGGATGCCCACAGCACGTAGTCGGCGTAGCCCATCCCGCCGTCGGCGCCTGCCCCGGCGATCGGGTGCTCGCGCACGTTCGGTGCGTCCGGGTCCCAGCCCGCCTCGACGAGCAGCTGGTCGATGTACGCGTCGCGGGTGGCGGCCTCGTCGAAGTCGTGCGTCTCGGGCCGGGCCTTGAGCCGCGTCTCGTTCTCGGTGCGGGCGGTGGCGAGATTCGCGCGCATCTGCGCGAGCTCACGCTCGAGGTCTTCGCGCTCCGCGAGGGCCTTCTCGCGCTCCGCCTGGATCTCTGCGTCCTTTGCGGCGAGCTCGTCGGCGAGCTCCCGCAGCTCGGCCTGGGTCTTCGCGCGGGCCCGCTCGGGGCGCGGCACGATGTCGGGGTCGAAGGTCGCCTCGAGTTCGTATCCGTTCGGCAGGTAGGTGCGTGCTGCCCAGAAGTAGACGTGGAACAGTTCGCGGAGGATGAGGAACGACGTCTTCCGGTCGATCGGCGCGGGCTTGTGCGCCGCGTCGTTGCCCTTCCTGCGGATCAGGTCGAGCTTGGTGCGGATGGTGTCACCCGCGATCGCCCGCAGGCTGGGTTCGTTGATCATCGCGGCGAGGTCGTTGCGGTACGCCTGGCGCAGGCTCGGATCCGTCTCGTACAGCCATGTCAGCAACGACTCGATCGCCCGACGCGCGTGGATCACCGAGGTGCCGGGGTCGGCGGCTGCGTAGCCCTCGGCCCGCGCGACGACAGCGTGAAGCTCCGGCCACTCGTCCCTGATGAAGTCGAAGTTCCCCACGCATCCCCCTCGTCTGCCCTCTTCCCGAGATTCTGGCAGACACCGACGACATGCCGGACGTGGGATCGATCGGCCGATGGCGAGGGATGTCGCGCGCCGCCCCGCGAGGATCTTGGAGGCGCTAAGCTGTATGGACACCCCCAGATGCTTCGGCTACTGGTTAGGAGGCCCCGGTTCGCCGGGGCCTTCGGAATTCTCAGACCAGGCCGCGGGACGCGCCACGACTCCGTGCGCGTCGTCCATCCGGTCAGGGAGCTGACTGGCGCGAAGTGCGTCGAACGTAACCTGTCGGTGGTCGTCGAGGCCCAGCTGCTTCAACTCGTTGCTCGCGCGCTTCGGCTGCATCGGCGAGAGCAACCCCACTCGGCGACCGAGCTCCTCCTTCACGAGGCGCATCGGCATGACCAGGTCGGAGTCGTTGCTGCAGACGACATAGAGGTCGGAGTCGCCCTTCATCGCGTCGATCAGCAGCATGCTGGCGAGGGCGACGTCTGAGCCCTTCTCCTCGGTCTTCTTTACCCGGACTGTTCTCGGCGATCCGTCGTCGAGCAACTCTGTGGGATGCACCGGCATGACGCGAGGGTCGATGCGGAACTTGCCCATATGGACGGTCGTGCGAGACAGGGTCCCGAGTGCACGGATGTAAGCTTGCTGGCGTTGGGGCGACTGGACATCGGCACCGGGGAGGGTCTTGATGATCGCCGTGAAGTAGCGGACCTGCAGGAGCTCGTAGTCCGGGTAGATGTGTGCTGTCATCGCCTCCAGATCGAGCCACTTGTCCTGCGGCTGCTTCTCGGGCAGACGACGGTAGAGGTTGAAGCCGTCGATGTAGATCGAGAGGCGAGGCCGCCCGGCTTCGCCTCTCGATGGCATCACAGCTCCCCGCGGAATGCGCGGGACTGCAGCGACTCGAAGAGGGCGTCGAGTTCGGCGAGCTGCGTGGTGTAGCGGGTGCGCTGTGCGTCGATCGCGCGGACGGCCCCGACCACCACGTCTTGCGCTGCGACCGACGGAACGTACACGGGGGTCCGTCTGAGTTGAGTCTTGTTGATCGTCGCGATTCCCGTGGTCTGTTTCGCGGACCGGAGAAAGAAGTCACGAGACTCGCGTGAACGCACAGCCAGACTCAAGTAATCGGGACGTACTCGATCGGGGTCCTTCACGCGAACCTTGAAAATGTGGTTCTGATGGATCGCTAGTGGCAACTCACCGCGCCAGATAGTTCCACGCCCGAGCTTGTCGGGGTCGCCGCCTTCTGTCAGCAGTAAGTCCCCGGGAAGAACTTCGAATCGAGCAAGCTCGGATCGCGAAACGGCGATGAATTTCACCTGCTCAAGCGCAAGCCAACCGTCCTGCACATTCGACACGGCAAGGTATGGAACATCGATCAGTTCGCTTGCCGGTGGCTTCCGTCCCTTCGTGATCCCGGAGTGCACTTCGGCGACCGCATCCAGAGTGCACGACTCCCCTTTTGTCTCGCGCGCGTGCCGACGGAAGGCCTGCGCCACAAGCTCATCCAGCTTCGCGAGGGAGTCGCGGCGGGCCGCGCGGAGCGCGTCGACGTGGTCGAGGATCGCCGCGATGCGGCGCTGCTCGGGGAGGGGCGGGAGGGGGATCTGCAGCGCGAGGAGGTTCGTCGGGCTCAGCCTTGGGAGGTTTGCGCCGGTCGCGAGGCTGGACATCGTGTCGACGACGGACTGTTGACGCAGATAGTGCAGGAGGTATTGGCGGTCAAGATTCACCGATGGTCGTACGGGAAGGATGTCGGTGCTTGCCACGCCCGATGTGGGTGCCGCGGTGATCTTTGCGAGATTCGGTCGCAACTTGCCCACGAGCAGGTCATACTGCGTGAATGCGACCTTCGTGCTTGCGATTTGCGCGGCGCCGACAGTCGAGATCCTGACAAGGCGGCCGCCGCGCTCGATATGCTCAAGCCCTACATAGGGAACATCGGCTTCGAGGTCCTTCGGGTCAACCAGCGTTCGCGAAAGCGCCGCCACCTCCCCCAGCGCCACCATTCTCACGCCAGCATCCCCTTCAGCTGCTGCAGCCCGGCGCTGATCTCCTCGTCGATCCGCTCGAGCGCGGCGATGATGTCGGCAGGGTCGGCGTGCTCGACCTCTTCGTGCTCGATCTCCTTGTAGCGGTTGATCGACAGGTCGTAGTCGTTCGCCGCGATGTCTGCCTTCGGCACGAGGAAGCTCTGCTCGGTGCGGGCGCGATCCGTCTCCGCCGCGCGATTCTGCCAGCGCGCGAGCACGTCGGGCAGATCGTTGGCAGCGATCTCGGTGCGCTTGTCGTCGAGGCTGAAGCCATCGGCCGCGACGTCGTAGAACCACACGTCGTCGGTGCCGCCGACGCCTGTCTTCGTGAAGAACAGGATAGCCGTCGACACTCCCGCGTACGGCTTGAAGACGCCAGACGGCAGCTTCACGACGGCCTGCAGTTGATGGTCCTCGACGAGCGCCTTACGCAGCTTCTTGTGAGCGGTCGTTGACCCGAAGAGCACCCCGTCGGGTACGACCACGGCCGCTCGCCCGCCTGGTTTGAGCAACCGCAGTATCAGGGCGAGGAACAGCAGCTCGGTCTTCTTGGTCTTCACGTCGGCGAGGAGGTGCTTGTTCACCTGCTCGTAGTCGAGCGACCCCGCGAACGGCGGGTTCGCGAGCACGAGCGAGTACTTGCCCTCTTCGTCGTCGCTCTCATGCGTGAGCGAGTCGCGGTAGACGATCGACGGGTTCTGCACGCCGTGCAGGAGCATGTTCATGCTCCCGATCCGCAGCATCGTGCTGTCGAAGTCGAAGCCGTGGAACATGTCGTGGTCGAAGTGCTCGCGGGCAGCCCTGTCACGCAGGGCTTCCCTGTGGTGTTCGAGGAGATGCTCCTCGGCCATCACGAGGAAACCGGCCGTGCCGCACGCCGGGTCGACAATGACGTCGCCTGGCTGGGGTGCCGTCATATCGACCATGAGCTTGATGATGTGGCGCGGCGTGCGGAACTGGCCGTTCTGCCCCGAGGTCTGCAGCTTCGACAGCAGGTACTCATAGAGGTCGCCGTTGGTGTCGCGACTCTCGAGCGGAATCGAACCGACGAGGTCGACGACCTTCGTGAGCAGGTTCGGCGTCGGGATCGTGAAGCGCGCATCCTTCATGTGGCGCGCGTAGGTGGATCCATCGCCGCCCATTGCACGCAGGAACGGGAACACCCGCTCCGACACGACCTCGTACATCGTCTCGGGGTCGAAGTTCTTGAACGTCGACCACCGGAGGTCCGCGTACGGTCGCCACTGGTCATCCCGCCCCGCGGGGATCGGCCCGTCGGGTTCGCCGCCGAGAGTCTTCGCACGCGCCTCGGCGCCGCGCTGCAGGTCGTCGAGGCGGCGGATGAACAGCATGTAGGTGATCTGCTCGACGACCTCCATGGGGTTGGAGATGCCGCCCGTCCAGAACGCGTTCCAGACCGCATTGACTTTCTGCTTGACGTCGCCCGTGATCACAGAGCGAGCCTATTCGGCGGATGGGACATCGCTGGATGGGCCCCCAGCCCCCGCGGCACGCCTGAGGCGCGCTCGCGGCCCCGTGGCATAGAGTCGTGGGGACTTCTCCAGGCCGCATGGCGCCGCCGCGACCCTCTGCGAGGTATCCGTGACATCTCCCGCGTCCGACGACCGGCTGACCATCCTGCTCGGCTGCGACACGTTCTCGCCCGACATCAACGGCGCCGCACGCTTCGCCGAGCGACTCGCCGCCGGCCTCGTCAAGCGCGGCCACGACGTGCACGTGAGCGCGCCCAACACGGCATGGCGGAAGGCGCCTGCTCGCACCGAGGTCATCGAGGGCGAGCCCGTCACGATGCACCGGCTGCCTTCGATGCGCCTCGCCTGGCACGAGTGGCTGCGCTTCGTCTGGCCGTGGCGCTCGAAGCACTGGGCGCGCATCGTGCTCGACGAGGTGCGTCCGGATGTCGTGCACATCCAGTCGCACATCGTCATCGGCCGCGGTCTCGCGCGCGAGGCGCGCAAGCGCGGCATCCCCGTGATCGCGACGAACCACGTCATGCCGGAGAACATCCTCGACTTCACGCGCCTCCCCGCGGCGCTCAACCGCGTCCTCGTGAAGCTCGCCTGGGCCGACGCGAAGCGCACCTTCGGACTGACCGCCGCCGTCACCACGCCCACGCGCAAGGCGGCCGACTTCCTCGAGAGCACGATCGACATCGCGGGGGTCGTGCCGATCAGCTGCGGCATCGACCAGTCGCAGTACACCGCCGACCTCTCGCCGCGCACGGAGAACCGGGTGGTCTTCGTCGGCCGTCTCACGAGCGAGAAGCAGGTCGACGTCATCCTCCGCGCCGTCGCGAAGCTCGACCCCGCGCTCGAGACGAAGGTCGACCTCGTCGGCGACGGCGACCAGCGCCCCGCGCTCGAGGCGCTCGCCGACGAGCTCGGCATCCGCTCGCGCGTCACGTTCCACGGGCACACGACCGACGAGGCCCTGCGCGGCGCCCTCACCGGGGCATCCGTGTTCGCCATCGCGTCGATCGCCGAGCTGCAGTCCATCGCCACGATGGAGGCGATGGCGTCGGGGCTGCCCATCGTCGCCGCCGACGCGGTCGCCCTCCCCCACCTCGTCCACGAGGGCGAGAACGGGCATCTCTTCGCGCCGGGCGACGTCGACGCGCTCGCGGCGCGGCTCGCCGACGTGCTCACCGCCGACGCCGGCGAGCGCGAGCGCATGCAGCGGGCCTCGCTGCGGATGGTCGAGGCGCACGACATCACGCGCACGCTCGACACATTCGAGGCGCTCTACCGGGGCGACGCGCTCCCCGCCTGACGCCGTGCACATCGTCTTCCTCGGCGACCAGCACATCGAGACGCTGGGCGGGGCGCAGGTGTCCACCCGCCTGCAGCGCGCGTACCTCGAGCGCGCCGGCCACACCGTGACCGTCATCGCCCCGCGGCGGTGGACGCGCCATCCCGCGAATGCCGACGATCCCGCGTACCTCGACCTGCCCTCCCTTCCCGTGACGGCCGACCGGGAGTACTCGTTCACCTGGCCGGGCCGGGCGGCCGACGCGGCGATCGATCGCGTGCTCACACGTCGCGTCGCGAAGGGGGCACCGCTTCCCGACCTCGTCCACGTGCAGGCCGACTTCTGGGGCGCGTTCCTCGGATACCGCCTCGCGCAGCGGCTGCGCGTGCCCGTCGTCCACACCATGCACAACCGCGTCGACGTCGGCATCGAGGCGACGGCACCCTTCCCCCGGCTCGTGCTGCGCGCGCTCAACGCGTGGCGGCGACAGGCGCTCCCGGGGTCGGGCCCCGGCGACGACGGATGGTCGTACCTGCGCGGTCTCGCGACGGGAGCGGCGGCCGTCACGGCGCCATCCGGGCACTTCGCGCGCCGCCTGGAGGGGCACGGCGTGTTCTCACCCGTCGACGTCATCTGGAACGGCATCGACGACGACGTGCGCGAGCGGGTGCTCGCGGCCGTCCCCGCGGAGCGGGCGCCCGGACGCCCCCGCCTCATCTGGCTCGGCCGGATGTCGCCTGAGAAGCGCCTGCTGCCCGCGCTCGCGGCCTTCGCGGACGCCGGGGTCGACGCCGACCTCGAGGTCGTCGGGGGCGGAGGCGACCTCGCGGCGGCGCGGCGCCTCGTCGCCCGGCGCGGACTGGACGGCCGCGTGCGCTTCGCGGGGCGGCTCCCCTACGAGGCGACGCTGTCGCGGATCGCGGCGGCCGACGCCGTCGTGCAGACGTCCATCGGGTTCGAGACGCAGGGGATGACCCCGTTCGAGGCCGCCACGCTCGGCACGCCCTCGATCATCAGCGACCCCGACATCGCGGGCGAGTTCGACGGCGGCATCTGGACGGCCGCCGCGCCCGCCGATGAGCCGGGGCGGGTCGCGGCGCTCGCCGCGGCCATCCGCATCGCCGTCGACGACATCGCGGCAGGACGGGCGCCCGAGCCGTCGGAGCGGGTGTCGCGCGAGTTCCGGCAGTCGTCGCGCACGGCCGCGATGATCGGCGTGTACGAGCGCGTCCTGAACCGCTGAGGGTCCAGGCCTCAGCCCTGGCGGGGGATGACGCCCGGGGTGTGCGCGGCTCCCGCTGTCTGCACGGTGTCGCGGTCGGGCACGCGCTCCCAGTCGGTGGGGCGCTGCCCGTATCCGTCGGATTGGACGGCGGAGACCGTGGCCGCGACGGCGAGGATCGCGAGGACGACGAGGATGACGAGGAGGATCATGGCAGAAACGCTACGGTTGCGTGATTTCCGCCACGAGTGGCAGGATGGTCACACGTCGCGCTTTTTCTGCCAACACCGGGAGGCCCCGTGAAGACCGTCGCGTGCATCGTGCAGGAGGGGTTCGCCCCGTTCGAGTTCGGCCTCGCGTGCGAGGCCTTCGGACTCGACCGGAGCGACGACGGCGTGCCGTCCTTCGACTTCCGCCTCGTGTCCCCGACCCCCGGTCTCGTGCCGTCGAACATGGGCTTCTCCATCACGGTCGACAACGACCTCGCCTTCGCCGACGAGGCCGACCTCGTCGTGGTGACGCCGGTCCCCCGCGCCTCCTGGGGGGCGATCGACGAGCGCGTGTGCGAGGTCATCCGCGGGGCTGTGGCGCGCGGGGCGTGGGTGCTCACGGTGTGCAGCGGCGCCTTCGTCGTCGCCGCCTCCGGCGTGCTCGACGGGCGGCGGGCGACGACGCACTGGAAGTACGCCGACACCATGCGCCGCATGTACCCCCGCATCGAGGTCGACGCCGACGTGCTGTTCGTGCAGGAGGACCGCATCATCACGAGCGCCGGCACGGCCGCCGGTCTCGACGCCTGCCTGCATCTGCTCCGTCAGGAGATCGGCGCGGAGCTGACGAACCAGATCGCCCGCCGGATGGTCGTCCCCCCGCAGCGCGACGGCGGCCAGGCGCAGTTCATCCTCAACCCCCTCCCCGAGCAGGCGAACCTCTCCCTCGCACCCGTCGCCGACTGGGCCGTGGAGAACCTGCACCGCGAGCTTCCCGTCGAGGAGCTCGCGCAGCGCGCCCACATGTCGCCCCGGACGTTCGCCCGCCGCTTCAAGGCCGACTTCGGCACGACCCCCGCCGCGTGGCTCTCCCGGCAGCGCGTCATCCAGGCGCAGCGCCTCCTCGAGCGCACCGACTGGGGGCTCGACCGCATCGCCGCGGAGTGCGGCTTCGGCTCCGCCGCCGTGCTCCGGCAGAACTTCTCCCGTGTGCTCGGACTCTCGCCCGCCGGGTACCGCGCGCGCTTCACGTGCGTCGACGAGGAGATGGCGGTCGCCTGACGCGCTTCGGAGGCTCGTCAGCCGGCGACCGAGATGACGCCCGTGATGACGAGCGTGACGAGGGTCGTCCATGCGGCGATCGCGAGGCCCTGCCAGAACAGGATGCGGGCGCGGCCGACCCCGGCGGCGGCGAGCATCGTCGCCGTGAACTGCGTCGGGAGGAGCAGCGGGCCGAGGAGGCTGACGCCCGGGACGCCGTACCGCACGAGGGCGCGCTGGAACTTCTCCTTGCGGGGCGAGACCGGCTCGGGGGCCGGGGCGGGTCCGCCGCCGGCCGTCACGGCGATGCGGCGTCGCTCGACGATCGCGCGTCGGGTGCCGGCGCCGAGGAGAACGAGCGCGGCGACGCAGACGAAGTTGCCGACGGCTCCCGCGATGCCCGCGATGACGGGATGGATGCCGCCGATGATGCCGATCGCGGCGGCGCCCTCGCCTTCGACGAAGGGCACGGCGCCGGCGAGCGCGACGATGAGCGGCTGGACGAGCTCGGGGACGCGGGCGACGAGATCCTGGAAGGCTTCGACGAGGTTCATGGGGTGCTCCTGTCCGGTGCCGCGGGTCGGTCCCGCGGCGGATGGCCCCAGTCCATCCGCTCGGGCCGGATCGCGGCAGTGGCGGCGTGTCATCGATACGGGTGCGCTCGTCACGGCGCGCCCGTGACATCTGTCATGCGCCTACGCTGGGGGCCGTGACGAGACCACCCGGCGCCCGAGGCTCGTTCGAGCTCACACGCGGCATCGCCGCGACCTGGTGGTACACGGCGTCGGCCATCGTCTGCTTCGAGCTGTTCGCGGTGCTCTCGTGGACGACCTGGGCGGCGGTCGCCGGCACGGCGGCCTCGTTCGCGGCGGTCGCGATCTCGGCCGCCGTATGGTTCGCCTGCACGATCGTGCTGCTGCTCGCCTACCGTCACCGCGACGCGGGCGGCGCCCTGCTGCCCGCCCGCCTCGTGCCGGTGCTCGTCGTGCCGCTCGTCTGCGCCGGCGTGATGTTCGCAGCGACCGGCAGCTGGATCGCCGCGGTCGGCCTCGTGGCCCAGTCGCTCGCGCTGCTCAACTGGCAGCGCGGTGTGCGGCTGCGGGTCACGGTCGGGCTCACGGTGCTGCTCGTCGTGCTGGGCGTCGTCGATGCGCGCACGGCCGCCCTGCTCACGGAGTCGGACGTCTGGCCCGTGGGCGCGACGTTCGCCGCGTTGCTGCCGGTCATGACCGTGACGTCGCTGTGGTGGTGGGACGTGCTCCTCGCGTTCGACCGGGCGCGCGTGACCGAGTCGCGGCTGGCCGCGACTCAGGAGCGGCTGCGGGTCGCCACCGACGTGCACGATCTGCAGGGCCACCACCTGCAGGTTATCGCGCTGCAGCTCGAGCTCGCCGAGAAGCTCATGGGCCGCGATCCGGATGGCGCGCTCGCGCAGGTGCGCGCCGCGCGCGTGAGCGTCGCCGAGGCGACCCAGGGTACGCGCGATCTCGCGACGCACTTCCGCGCCGTGCCTCTCGTCGACGAGCTCGCCAACGCGCGCGACCTGCTGGTCGCGGCGGGCGTCGCCGCGTCGTCGACGGCCGCCTCCGACGCCGACCGCGCACCCGCCGACGTGCTCGGCCCCGTCATCCGCGAGACGACGACGAACGTGCTGCGCCACGGAGGCGGCCGGCGTGCGCGCCTCGCCCTCGAGCGGTCGGAAGACGGCTGGCGCTATGAGATCGTCAACGACCGCGCTCCCGGGGCGGCGGATGGCGACGGGGCGGGCCTGCAGGGGATCGCGCGCCGCGTCGAGGAGGCGGGCGGCGTGCTCGACGTGCGGCGAGACGCCCACGAGTTCGCCGTCGTCGTCACGATCCCGCAGGAGGTCGCCCCGTGATCCGCGTGCTGCTCGCCGACGACGAGGCCATGATCCGGTCGGCGCTCGCCGCGCTCCTGCGCCTCGAGGACGACATCGAGGTCGTCGCCGAGTGCGCGGACGGCACGGAGGCGGTCGCGGAGGCGCTTCGGCTCCGGCCCGACGTGTGCGTGCTCGACCTCGAGATGCCGGGGCTCGACGGCGTCGAGGTGGCGGCGCTCCTCAGCAGGCGCATCGCGACGCGCGCGGTCGTCGTGACGCGCCACGCGCGGCCCGGGGTGCTGCGTCGGGCGCTGTCGTCGGGGGTGGCCGGGTTCCTCCCGAAGTCGCGCGGAGCCGACGAGGTGGCGCGGGTCGTCCGCAGGGTGGCGGCCGGCGAGCGGTACGTCGATCCCGAGATCGCCGCCGACGCGCTCGCCGACGAGCGGTGCCCGCTCACTCCGCGCGAGCTCGACGTGCTGCGAGTCGGCCGCCGTGGCGAGACGACCGGCCAGATCGCGCGGGCGCTGTCGCTCGCGCCCGGGACGGTGCGCAACCACGTCTCGGTCATCCTCGGCAAGCTGGGGGTCCAGACGCGTCAGCAGGCCGTGCTCATCGCCGAGGAGAATGGCTGGATCTGACCGCCATCATCCTGCTAAACTTGAGTCGAACCTACTCAAGTTTGAAGGAGACTCCACGGAGGACAGGATGAGCACCCCCGGCAACGACGAAGAGAAGAGCGCCCTCGAGCAGTTCGGCATCAACCTCACCGAGCGGGCGAAGCAGGGCAAGCTCGACCCGGTGATCGGCCGCGACAGCGAGATCCGGCGGGTGAGCCAGGTGCTGACCCGACGCACGAAGAACAACCCCGTGCTCATCGGCGAGCCCGGCGTCGGCAAGACGGCCGTCGTGGAGGGGCTCGCCCAGCGCATCGTCGCAGGCGATGTCGCCGAGAGCCTCAAGGGCAAGGAGCTCATCGCGCTCGACATCTCCGCCCTCGTCGCCGGTGCCATGTACCGGGGCCAGTTCGAAGAGCGCCTCAAGAAGGTGCTGCAGGAGATCACCGAGTCCGATGGCCGGGTCATCACCTTCATCGATGAGCTGCACGTGCTCATGGGCGCGGGTGGCGGCGAGGGGTCGGTCGCGGCCGCGAACATGCTCAAGCCCATGCTCGCCCGCGGTGAGCTGCGCCTGATCGGCGCGACGACGCTCAACGAGTACCGCGAGTTCATCGAGAAGGACGCGGCGCTCGAGCGCCGCTTCCAGCAGGTCTACGTCGGCGAGCCGACCGTCGAGGACACCATCGCCATCCTGCGCGGGCTCAAGGAGCGCTACGAGGCGCACCACAAGGTCGCCATCGCGGACGGCGCCCTCGTCGCGGCCGCAGCGCTCTCGCACCGGTACATCCCGAGCCGCCAGCTGCCCGACAAGGCCATCGACCTCATCGACGAGGCGGCGTCGCGCCTGCGGATGGAGATCGACTCGGCGCCGCTCGAGATCGACGAGCTGCGCCGGCATGTCGACCGCCTCAAGCTCGAGGAGCTCGCGCTCAAGAAGGAGAAGGACCCCGCCTCGAAGGAGCGGCTGGCGGCGCTGCGCGAGACGCTGCGCGGCGAGGAGGCGCGGCTGCAGGAGCTGCAGGCGCGCTGGGAGGCGGAGCGCTCGTCGCTCAACCGCGTCGGCGACCTCAAGACGCGGCTCGACGCGGCGCGCGGCGAGGCGGAGCGCGCGCAGCGCGAGGGCAACCTCGAGCGCGCCTCGCGCCTGCTGTACGGCGAGATCCCGGGTCTCGAGCGCGAGCTGGCGGAGGCCGAGCGCGCCGAGACGTCGGACGGCGCGACCGAGCGGATGGTCGGCGACCAGGTCACGGAGGAGGACATCGCCTCCGTCATCGCGGCGTGGACGGGCATCCCCGTGGGGCGCCTGCTGCAGGGCGAGACCGAGAAGCTGCTGCACCTCGAGGCGGAGCTCGGTCGACGTCTGATCGGGCAGAAGGAGGCCGTCTCGGCCGTGTCGGATGCCGTGCGCCGCTCGCGTGCGGGCATCAGCGATCCGAACCGTCCGACCGGCTCGTTCCTCTTTCTCGGCCCCACGGGCGTCGGCAAGACGGAGCTCGCGAAGGCGCTCGCCGAGTTCCTCTTCGACGACGAGCACGCCATGGTGCGCATCGACATGTCCGAGTACGGCGAGAAGCACTCGGTGTCGAGGCTCGTCGGCGCCCCTCCGGGGTACGTCGGCTACGAGCAGGGCGGGCAGCTCACCGAGGCCGTGCGTCGGCGCCCCTACGGCGTCGTGCTGCTCGACGAGGTCGAGAAGGCCCATCCCGAGGTGTTCGACGTGCTCCTGCAGGTCATGGACGACGGGCGTCTCACCGACGGGCAGGGGCGGACGGTCGACTTCACGAACGTCATCCTCATCCTCACGTCGAACATCGGCTCGCCGATCCTCATCGATCCGACGATCTCGCCCGATGCGAAGCGCGAGCAGGTCATGATGCTCGTGCGCCAGGCGTTCAAGCCCGAGTTCGTGAACCGGCTCGACGACATCGTGATGTTCCAGGCCCTCGGTCAGGACGACCTCGCGCAGATCGTCGAGCTGCAGGTGGACGCGCTGCAGAAGCGGCTCGCCGACCGGAGGCTCACGCTCGCGGTCACCCCGGATGCGCGGGCATGGCTCGCCGAGCGCGGCTACGACCCGGTGTACGGTGCCCGTCCGCTGCGCCGCCTCATCCAGAAGGAGGTGCAGGACCGGCTCGCCATGGCCATCCTGTCGGGCGGCGTGCGCGACGGCGACACCGTGAAGGTCGACGTCGACTCGTCGGGCGACCGCCTCTCGCTCTCGAGTCAGGGGCAGTAGCCGTATCACTCTATAGCTGGTCGTGTACAGCGGGTGGACTCAACAGGGCCCTGCTCGGCAGGATTGTCAGATGGTCTGGGACGAGACGCGCGCCAAGAGGTTCGGCGCCGCGCTGCGCGCGCGCCGTGAGGAGAAGGGTCTCTCGCAGGAGGCGCTCGCCTTCCGGGCGGGCGTGACGAAGAACCAGGTGCAGCTCATCGAGGCGGGGCGCTCGTCGGGCCGGGTGGAAGCCGCCGGGCCGTCCAACCCCCGTCTGTCGACGCTCACGGGTCTCGCCGACGTCCTGGGGCTGCAGCCGTCGGAACTGCTCGAGCTCGCCGACCTCTGAGATCGGGCGGTCCTGCGGGCCTGCGACGATGGGAGCATGCGCGCGGGTGTCGAGTGGATGGAGCGCCACCAGGTCGCGCTCTACCTGCTCGCGCTCGCGGTCGGCGCGGCGATCGGGCTGCTCGCTCCGGAATCCGCGGGGGCGGCGCAGTCCGCGGTCATGCCCCTCCTCGGGGCGCTCCTCTGGGCGACGTTCCTCGGCGTCCCGTTCGGGCGGATGGCGTCGGCGTTGCGCGACGGCCGGTTCCTCGCGGTCGTGCTCGTCGTGAACTTCGTCCTCGTGCCGATCGTCGTGCTCGTTCTCTCGCGGATGGTCGCGCACGACCGGGTGCTCCTCGTCGGCGTGCTCTTCGTCCTGCTTACGCCGTGCGTGGACTACGTGATCGTGTTCACCGGCCTCGCAGGCGGCGCGTCCGCGAGGCTGCTGGCGGCGACACCGCTGCTCATGCTCGCGCAGATGCTCCTCCTGCCGGTGTATCTGCGGCTCTTCGTCGGGGCGGAGTTCGTCGAGGCGGTCGATCCCGCACCGTTCGTCGACGCGTTCCTGCTGCTCATCGCGCTGCCCCTCGGGGCCGCATGGCTCACGCAGCTCGCGGGGGCGCATGCGCGCGCGGGAGCGGTCGTGCGCGAGGCCGGCCACGCGGCGACGGTTCCGATCATGATGCTCGCGCTCGCCGCGGTCGTCGCATCGCAGATCGCCTCGGTCGGCCAGAGAGCTGGGGCACTGCTGCTCGTGGTGCCCGTGTTCGCGCTCTTCGCCGTCGTCATGGTCGGCGTCGGCGCGATTGCGGCGAGGGTCGCCGGGCTCGACGCGCCCGCGCGCCGCGCGGTCGTGTTCAGCGGGGTGACGCGCAACTCCCTCGTTGTCCTGCCGTTGGTGCTCGCTCTGCCCGCCGCGTTCGAGCTGGCGCCGCTCGTCGTCGTCACGCAGACGCTCCTCGAGTTGCTCGCGATGGTGGTGCTCGTGCGCCTCCTCCCCCGGCTCATCCGCGAGCGGTAGGCGCCGTGCCCCTCCCGCTCCTCCCGGTCGTCGAGCGAGCGGAGCGAGTCGAAGCGAGGTGATCCTCCCCTCCTTCCTCCCGGCCGTTGAGCGAGCGGAGCCAGTCGGAACGTCGCGGGGTTCCCGCCCGTGCCCCCTGCTCCGGGTCGTTGAGCGAGCGGAGCGAGTCGGAACGTCGCGGGGTTCCCGCCCGCGCCCCCTGCTCCGGGTCGTTGAGCGAGCGGAGCGAGCCGAACGCGGTGATGTTCCCCCTCCGGCCCGTTTCGTGACCTTTCCGTGACCTCGGCGGGGTCGAGATGGTCTCGTTCAACCGTTCGAATGTCGGTGGTGCCGCGGATGATGGGTGTATGGCAGGACGGAAGCCGAGGTTCGCGGAGGGGTCGTCGTGGGAGGCGACCCCCGCGGAGGTGCGCACGATCGGGAACGTGCGCGACCTGATCCTCGAGCTGCGTGCCGACCGTGCCCGGTTGGATGGGCTGGAAGCGGGAGCGTTCGCCGCGGCCGCGCGGGTCGCGGAAGCGCAGACCGCGCGGTGCGGGGACGCGTCCGGGTACGGGTTCCCGTGGCGGTCCATCGCGTTGGAGCTCGCGACGGTGCTGCGTCTGTCTCCGGGGGAGGTGGAGGCGCGGCTCCGGCAGGATCTTGCCCTGACCGACCGGTTCCCCGTGGTCGCGGAAGCGTTGTGTCGTCAGGTGATCACGCGTCGTCAGGCGGACATCATCCGCGAACACGGGGAACGGTTGCCGGACGAGGTCGTGGAGGAGTACTCGCGTCGTGCGGTGACGTATGCGGAGGACGCGACACCGGGGCAGGTGCGGGTGTTCGCGAAGAGCCTCGCGGCGGAACTCGACCCGGCACCCCTCCCCGAACGGCACCGGCGCGCACTGGACCGGAGAGGAACCCGGGTGCGGGCCCTCGACGACGGGCTGGCGGAGTTCATCCTCACCGACGACGCCGCGAAGATCACCGCGATCCACGACCGCCTCACCACCATCGCCAAACCCATCGCCGCGGAAGAGAAACGACTCGCCGCCGAAGAGAAGAAGCGGGCAGCGGGCGGCCCTGTCGGCCGGAACGCGTTCGGGATGCGGGTCAACGGTGACGGTGTCGCGGTCGACGCGAACGGATACGCCACCCACCCCCACGGCCCGGTGAACGGTGACCGGCGGACCGTCCGGTCCGTCCTCCCGGGATGCGCGATGATGCGCGAGCACGTCGAGGTGTTCCACGACGGCACCTGGTACCCGCACGACCCCGCCCTCCCGTTGAGGCCTACCGCGGAGCAGGTCGCCGCGGCCGTGGAGCGGGGGCGGGATGCCCGCACGCGGGATCACATCCGCGCGGACCTCGCCTCCGACCTCCTCCTCACCGGGGCACCGACCTCCCACACCATCGACGGGTCGACCGAGAAGATCGCCGCGATCCGGGGCACGGTGGCGGTCACGATCGCCGCGTCCACCCTCGCCGGCCTCGACGACCACCCCGCCCTCCTCGCCGGATACGGGCCCATCCCCGCCGATATCGCCCGTCGTTTCGCGAAAGACGCCCCCGGGTGGGAGCGCCTGTTCCACCACCCCGACACGGGTGCCCTCCACACCGTCGACCACTACACCCCCACCGCCGCGATCCGGCGGCTCATCGAGCTGCGCGACGGGACCTGCCGGGCCCCCGGCTGCCCCCAGCCTGCGTCACGGTGCGAGAAAGACCACACCCGGGAATGGGAACGAGGCGGCCCCACCTGCGCCGGAAACCTCTCCGCCCTCTGCCGGGCCCACCACCAACTCCGACACCACACCCCGTGGCACATCGAGCAACCCGAACCCGGTGTGATCGTGTGGACCAGCCCCCTCGGACACGAGTACGCCACGAAGCCACCCCCGCAGACCGCGCATACGGCAGCGCACGCACCGGCTCCGCCGAACCCGCACATACCCGAGTGGGAATACTCGCCGATCACCCAAGCAGACCTCGACGATCAGTGGGTACACGAATGGGAGAACGGCCTCACCGTCCAGGCCCCACCCGGATGGCACCCCGACCCCGGACCCACCGTCGTCGTCGGAGAGCCGTCGGAAAGAGACAGCATCCGCTGAGCGCCCACGATCCCAGGTCGAAGTCGGCTCGGGGAACACTGGTGCCGACCACGTGGGGATCCTCAGAACCTGAGCCCGGAACGACGCGTGCGCCGTAGCGGACGCGCGACGGCGCCACCGCCGCTCAGGTCCGCGTCGCTCAGGCCGCGGTCGGCTCAGGCGACGGACGGAGCCCGTTCCCGGCATCCCATCGCCATGCGGTTCCCACCGGATCGGTGAAGTCGATCGAGACGACGACGTGCTTGCGTGAACGCGTCAGAGGATGCCACTGCTCCGAAGGATCCGAGGGTTGCGGGATGCCCTTGCCGTTCTCCTCCGGAAGCAGCACGAAGGTCCCCGGCGGAAGCATCGGCATCGGCCCGGTTCCACGAGCCCCCCTCGGTCGGAACCGAGTCAACCAGACCCGCAACCCGACGCCCGACACGCGAAGAGCCGGCCCCGGACATCCGGGACCGGCTCTCGACGACGCGCGCGTCAGTCGTTGATGATGACCGTCTCCGCGAGGGGACGACGCTCACGTGGAGCCGTCTCCCGCTCGCGCAGCGCCTCCGGGAGCGCGTCGACATCGCCGAGCTCGCCGAGCGCGATGACGGTCGTGGGCGCGAACCGCTCCTCGAGCCCGAAGCGCGCGCGCACCGCGTCGGCGTCGAACCCGCTCATCTGGTGCACGAGAAGACCATCGTGGTGCGCCTGGATCGACAGGTGGGCGACGGCCTGACCCAGGTCGTAGACGGCGTGCGAGTTCGCGCGCCCCTCCGCGTTGGCCACCTCTGCGACCGCGACGACGAGCACGGGCGCGTGGGAGGCCCACAGCTGGTTGAACTCCACGAGCGCGGAGACGACCGCCGCGTGCGCCTCAGAACCGCGGCGCGCGACGATGAAGCGCCACGGCTGGCCGTTGTACGCCGACGGGCTCCAGCGCGCGGCCTCGAGGGCGCTCGACAGCTTCGCCTCGTCGACGGCCGACGTGCCGGCGTACGCGCGGGGGCTCCAACGATCGGCGAGGACGTCGAGGACGGGGTGATCGGTGGCCGCGGTGCGGTCGAGGATGGTGGCGCCCATGATGGCTCTCCCTGTGCGATTCGGAACGGATGATGCGATTCGGACCGGGCGCCATCGCCCGCATGCGGGATGAAACCGCGCACGCGCGATCCTATTCCCGCGCATGTTCCAAGCGGATGACACCGCGCAACAGGCTCAAACGTGCTCGACGCCCCCGCGCGCAGACCCACGCGATCAGTCCGGAGAGGGCGTCGCGTCGAGATCCGCTCGTGCATCCGCGACGGCCGCTTCCACGAAACTCCGGAGCGCACCTTCCGCGCCCGTCCCGTCTCCCGCCGCCGCCGTCGCCTGGAGGTCTCGGAGCGCCTGTCGCGCTTCCTCCCCCGCATTCGACAGGGACCGCAGCGTCCGACGCACGCGCAGATCGACGTGGTCGAGCACGACCGCCGACAGCGCGCTCCCCGAGACGGCGGCCAGTTCGTGGACGATGTCCCACGCGATCGCCGCGGTCGGGATCCCCGGCGGAACCCCTTCGGCCGCCCGGCGCGACGCCGTGTCGAGCGCGATGCCGCGAGCGAGCGTCAGCGCGCCGACGGCTCCCGCCTGTGCGACCAGGAAATCGAGCGCATCGGTGAGTGCCGCCGGCGTGACCGCCGTGACGACCGTCGACCGGCTCGCGTCGATCGCCACGAGCCCTTCCTCCTCCAGGCGCAGCAGCGCCTCGCGCACGGGCATCCGCGACACCCTGAACCGTGACGCGAGCCCGACGTCGCGGATGCGCGTGCCCGGCGGGAGCTCCCCCGACACGATGCTCTCGCCCAGCGCCGCGTGGATGCCGTCCGACAGACGCCGTCGCGGCGACCTCAGCTCGGTCCTCTCCATGGCGCGTCCTCCTCGACACGATCGGCATTCCTGTATATGAGACGCGGAGTCGGCCGTTTCGTTACGCGGATGGCAGGCACGAGACGGCGCCCGCCATCCGGTCAGATGACGGGCGCCGTGAGAACGCGCAGGTCAGGCCCTGAGCGCGTCCTTGAGCTTCACGCGCGCGCCCATGCGCAGCAGCGAGTTCTCGTAGATCTTCGCGCCGAGTCCGATGACGACGACGCACGTCGCCAGCAGGATCCCCAGCGAGACGAGCGGCTCCCACCACTGCGCCTCGTTGAAGAACAGGCGCAGCGGCATGCCCACCGCGGCCGAGAACGGCACGTACGAGAGGATCGCCATCACGACCGGGTTGTCGCCGAGGAAGACGACGAGGAAGTACGGGATCATCGTCAGGTAGATGAGCGGCGTGAGGGTCGGGCCGGTGTCCTCCTGACGCGACACCATCGAGCCGGCAGCCGCGAACATCCCCGCGAGCAGCACGAACCCGAACAGGAAGAACACGGCGAACCACACCATGGGGGCGCCGAGGCCCTGCAGGAACGCCGTCTGGCCCGTCACGACGAGGCCGACGACGGCGACGGCGATGAGCACGACGATCTGCGCGATCGCGAGGATCGTGTTGCCGAGCACCTTTCCCGCGAGCAGCACGCGAGCCGGGATGGCGGCGATGAGGATCTCGACGACGCGCGTCTGCTTCTCCTCCACGACGCTCGTCGTGATCGGCGTGCCGAAGCTCATCGCCGCCATGAAGAACACGAGTCCGAAGACGAGGCCCAGGATGTAGCGCAGCGGGCCGTCCTCCCCCGCCGCGGGGTCGAGCAGCTCGACGACGGGCGACACCGAGAGCGCCGAGACGAGCCCCGGAGGGGACTCCTCCAGCGCGAGGATGGCGAGCCCCGTCGGCGACGCCGCATCCTCGATCACGGCGGCGTCGACCTCGCCCGTCTCCACGAGCTCCTCGGCCGCCGCGCGATCGGCGACCTCGGTCACCTCGTACCCGTCGACCGCGTCGAGCTGTGCTGCCACGCTCGCGGTCGCGGCGATCGGCGTCGTGCTGCCGCCTCCCGCGGAGAACCCCATCCACAGCACGCCCGCGAGCGCGCCGATGATGAGGATGGCCGTGGAGATGAGGAACGACTTGCTCCGGAGCTTCGAGCCGAGCTCGCGCTCGGCGACGAGCCAGACGCCCTGCGACGTCGACACGGAGGGTGCTGCGGTGCTCACTGGATGACCTCCTTGAAGATCTGGGAGAGCGAGGGATGCTGCGGTGCGAAGCTCGCGACCGCCCCGAGGTCGACCGCACGGCGCAGCACGCGCTGCGCCGTCTCGTCGGTGTCGACGTCGAAGAGGGCGTAGCCGCCCTCGAACTCGACCACCTGCACGCCCGGCTCGGCGCGCAGCCAGCCGGCGTCGCCATCCGAGACGAGCTCGTACCGGTTCGAGGAGTGCTGCGCGCGCAGCGCATCGCGCGGCCCGGCTGCCCGGATGGTCCCGCCCGCGATGATGACGAGGTCGTCGCACAGGCGCTCGACGACGTCGAGCTGGTGGGAGGAGAACAGCACGGCCGCGCCGTCCGCCGCGCGCTGCTGCAGGACGCCGACGACCGTCTCGACGGCGAGCGGGTCGAGCCCCGAGAACGGCTCGTCGAGGATGAGCACCGACGGGTCGTGCACGAGCGATGCCGCGATCTGGGCGCGCTGCTGGTTTCCGAGCGACAGCGACTCGATGTTGTCGCCCAGCCGCTCGCCCAGGCCGAGCCGCTCCAGCAGCTCCGTCGCCCGGCGCGTCGCCTCGCCCTTGTCGAAGCCGTGCAGCCGTGCGAGATACACGATGTGCTCGAGCACCTTCATCTTCGGGTAGAGCCCGCGCTCCTCCGGCATGTAGCCGAAGCCGCGCCGCACGGCGGGCGTGATGGGCGCGCCGTCGAGCGTGACCTCGCCCCCGTCGTCCGCGAGCAGGCCGAGCACGATCCGCATCGTCGTCGTCTTGCCGGCGCCGTTGCCGCCGACGAAACCCGTCAGCCGGCCCGGTGCGACGTCGAACGACACGTCGTCCAGCACCTGGCGCTCTCCGTATCGCTTCGAGATCCCGCGCAGTCGCAGCATCCTCGTCCCCTCTCGTCGATGTGGCTCCCACGCTACGAACCGTGCGCGCCGCCCGCCTCCCCCGTCGGGGTGAACGCGTTCCTCCCCCCTGCGGCGGATGGCCGTGCTCGGGTCGTCCGCAGGGCGGACACGCCGCCGCGGAATAGGGTGGGCCGGCAGGATGCTTTCACCTGAATGGACGCGTTCCGCGGCCATCCCCACCCATCTGAGGAGAAATCTGTGACGACCATCGGCTACATCATCGGAAGCCTCTCGAGCACGTCGATCAACCGCGCCCTCGTCGAGGCGATCGCGAAGCTCGCGCCGGAGGGCGTCGAGCTCGTCGAGATCCCGATCGCCGACCTGCCGTTCTACTCGCAGGACCGCGAAGCCGACTTCCCCCAGGTCGCCAAGGACTTCAAGCAGGCCATCGTCGACGTCGACGGCGTCCTCATCGCCACTCCCGAGTACAGCCGCTCGATCCCCGGCGTGCTGAAGAACGCATTCGACTGGTCGACCCGCCCGTACGGCGACATGTCGTTCAGCGGCAAGCCCGTCGCCATCATCGGCGCATCCGGCGGCCCCATCTCCACCGCCGCCGCGCAGCAGCACCTGCGCGCCATCATGGGCCACTTCAACGCCATCGTGATGGGCCAGCCCGAGGGCATGATCCAGTACGCGCCCGGGCTCATCACCGACGAGCGCGACATCACGAACGAGGGCACGAAGGAGTTCCTCGCGGGCTACCTGCAGGCCTTCGTCGGCCTCATCGAGCGCGTCCGCAAGGCGAACGCCTGAGTCGCCGGCGGTCGCCTACGTCAATCCGTGCCGGTGGGCGTAGACGACCGCCGCGACGCGGTCGCGTGCGCCGAGCTTCAGCAGCACGTTCGACACGTGCGTCTTGACGGTGGCCTCGCCGATGAAGAGCGCGCGCGCGATCTCGGCGTTGCTCATGGCCTGCGCGAGCAGCCGAAGCACGTCTCGCTCGCGTTCCGTGAGCCCCGCGTCGCCATCCTGATCGGATTCGTGCTCGGCGCTCGTCGTGGGCGCCGGCGTGTGGCGCTCGATGACGCGCCGCGTGACCTCGGGTGCGAGCAGGGCGTCTCCCGCGGCGACGACGCGTACGGCGTTCACGAGCTCCTCCGGTCCCGCATTCTTCAGCAGGAACCCGCTCGCGCCGGCGTCGAGCGCGGAGAACAGGTAGTCGTCGCGATCGAAGGTCGTCACGATGACGACCTGCGCGGCCGTGCCGGCCTCGACGATGCGCCGCGTGGCCTCGATCCCGTCCATATCGGGCATCTGCACGTCCATGCAGACCACGTCCGGCTGCAGCTCGGCCGCGCGCGACACGGCCTCCCTGCCCGTGCCGGCCTCCCCCGCGACCTCGATGCCCGATGCCTCGAGGATCATGCGGAAACCTGCCCGCATCGTGGCATGGTCGTCGACGAGCAGCACGCGGATGGTCATGGGGTCTCCCGTTCGTCGGGCACGGCATCGAGGGGCACGGTGACGCGCACGAGGTAGCCGCCCCGATCCCGCGGGCGCAGCTCGAGGGAGCCGCCCGACGCGATCGCGCGCTCGCGCATGCCCAGCTGCCCGAGCCCCGGCCGCGCATCGAGCGCGAGGCGCCCGGAGTTGACGATCTCCAGCTCGACGGCCGCGTCGGTGTAGCGCACCCTGATCTCCGCCGTCGCATCCGGTCCGCCGTGCCGGCGGGCGTTCGTGAGGGCCTCCTGGGCGATGCGGTGCAGGTTGACCTGCACGACGTCGGGCACCGCGCGGCGCTCGCCGACGACGACGTGCGCGGTCGGGGTGCCGGACGCGGTCATCACCTCCGCGAGGTCGGCGAGGCTCTCGAGCGAGAGCGTCGACGGCGCCCCCGCGGCGAAGTCGGGGTCGCCGTCGGGCGAGCGCAGAGTGTCGAGGAGGTGATGCAGCTCGGCGATCGCCGACCGCGCGGACCCCTCCACGACCGACAGCGCCCGCTTCGCGGCGGCGGGATCCGCGTCGATCACGGTGCGCGCGGCACCCGCCTGCACCCCCATGGCGGACACGTGGTGCGCGACCACGTCGTGCAGCTCGCGCGCGATCCGCACACGGTCGAGCGCCACGGCCTGAGCCGCGGTGATCTCGCGCTCCTCCTCGAGCTCGCGCGTGCGCCGCTGCAGGATGGCCCTGTCTCGCGCGGCCGCATATGCCCGATTGCCCATGTAGTACGCCCCGCCGAAGTACGCGGCGTTGATGAGCCACATCAACAGCATGTACGCGACGTACGGGGAGAGCGACCCGGCGAAGTACTCGTCGAGGCTCTCGGTGTCGGTCGCCCCGAGGAACGTCGAGACGAGGAGCCACAGCGCCATCCCGATGATGATGACGATGCGGGAGACCGCGGCTCGACGGCGGTCGTCGACCCACGCTCCGATCGTGAACATCGCGATGAAGATGGCGACCTGGCTGACATAGAGCTCGGTGAACTGGAGCGACGCGGCGACGAAGTACGACGCGCTGACGACGACGGCGACCGCTACGGGAAGGCGCCTGCGCAGGGCGAGCGGCAGCGTCATGAGCGCGCTCGCGAGCAGGGACCATCCGGCGTTGCCCGGCTCGGAGAAGAACGCCCCGGCGACGGTGGCGAGCCCGATGCTGATGACGGCCGCGCCGAAGAGGCCGACGCCGAGCAGAGCGTCGTTGCGGAGATCGCGCCGCGTGACGGGCCGGTCGAGCGGCGTCGCGTCGGCGTCGTCCTCCGTGGTGGCGGGGTCGGAGAACGCGGTCATGCCCTCCACGCTAGGGGCAGTACGGCGCACGGGCCTCCCCCGCGCGAGGGAGCCCTTGACGACGAACTTGCTTATTGCAAGCATTGCCGTGCGGGCGCACCGACGCGGTCGCGACCCTCCGACGCCGCAAGGAGCACGCCATGGCCACCAACGTCTTCGTCAATCTGCCCGTCACCGACCTCGACCGCGCCAAGCGGTTCTACGAGGCGCTGGGAACGACCATCGTCCCGGAGTTCACCGACGAGAACGCCGCCTGCGTCAAGTGGGACGACAACGTCTTCTTCATGGTGCTCACGAAGGAGTACTTCTCGACGTTCACGTCGAAGAGCGTCGTGCTCGGCGTCGACGGCGCGCAGGTCATCACGGCCCTGAGCCGCGACTCGCGCGACGACGTGGACGCCATCCGCGCAGCCGTCCTCGAGGCGGGCGGCACCGAGAACAAGGAGCCGCAGGACTACGGCTTCATGTACTCCATCAGCATGGCCGACCCCGACGGCAACATCATCGAGTTCATGTGGATGGACCCCATCGCGGCCGAGAAGGGTCCCGAGGCGTTCTTCGCCGAGCAGGAGGCCTGATCGGGTGGCGGCGCGCGGCTACGGGCAGTACTGCGGAGTCGCGACGGCCGTCGAGCTGATCGGCGAACGGTGGGCCCTGCTCATCGTGCGCGATCTGCTCGTCGGCCCGCGGCGCTACACCGATCTCAAGGCGGGGCTCCCGCGCATCCCGACGAACATCCTCAGCATCCGGCTCAAGGATCTCCAGGCCGGGGGAGTGGTGCGGCGTGTGCCGATCGCCCGGTGCGGGCTCGTCTACGAGCTGACGCCCTACGGACGCGAGCTCGAGCCGATCGTGATCGCCCTCGGCCGCTGGGGGTTCGCGCGGATGGGAGACCCGCGCGAGGGCGACGTCGTCACGCCGGACTCGCTCACCATGGCGCTTCGCACAGCGTTCCAGGTCGACGTCGCCGCGATCATGCCCGACACGGCATACGAACTGCATGTGGGCGACATCGTCCTGCGTGCCGATGTGCGCGGCGGGGAGCTCGCCGTCGCGCAGCTCGCTCCGGCCGCACCGCCCGTGGGCGGCCGCGCGCCCGAAGGGGAGCCGGACGTCGTCCTCGCGGCCGGGCCGGCCATCCGCTCGGTCATCTCCGGCGAGCTCTCGCCGGCCGACGCGGTCGAGCAGGGGCTCGCCCACGTCCTCCGCGGCGAGCCCGTGCTGTTCGAGCGCTTCGCCGCCGTGTTCCACATCGACCCAGGAGCCGCGGCGGTCGCGGCCTGACCGGAAGGAGACCCTCATGGACGAGGGCGGCACGACGAGGGGGCGCATCCGCATCGACCTCTTCACGACGCTCGACGGTGTTGCGCAGGCGCCGGGCGGACCGGACGAGGACCCGTCGGGAGCGTTCCGCTTCGGCGGATGGCAGGCGCCCTTCGAGGACGAGACCGTCGGCCGCGAGATCGGCGCGGGCATCGAGGCGCTCGACGCCCTGCTGCTCGGAAGGCGCACGTACGACATCTTCGCCGGGTACTGGCCGCACCATACGACCGGGCCCGCCGGCCCGATCGGGCGGAAGTTCGACGCCGTGCCCAAGTACGTCGCCTCCCGGCAGGCGCGGGACCTCGCCTGGCAAGGCAGCACGCGCATCGGCGGCGATCTCGAGGTCGAGATCGCGGCCATCCGCGCCCGTCACCGCCTCACGGCCGTGATCGGCAGCGTCGACCTCGTGCAGACCCTGCTCGCGCGGCAGCTGTTCGACGAACTCCTGCTGTGGGTGTATCCGGTCGTCCTGGGCCAGGGCAGGAAGGTCTTCCCGGATGGCGCGCAGCCGGCGAACCTGCGGCTCATCGCCCCGCCCGTCGCGGGGCCGAGCGGTGCCGTGCAGCTGCGCTACGCCCCGGTCGACCTCGCGCCGCAGACGGGGACGATGGGCGACTGAACGGCGGGGCGTCAGCCGAAGATCATCGGCACGTCGTCGTCCTCGGCCTCCGAGGGGAGGTCGATGTCGACGACGACGGGCACGTGGTCGCTCGGGGAGTCGCCCTTCCGCTCGTCGCGCGCGATCGACGCCCCCGCGACGGCATCGGCGAACGCGCGCGAGCCGAGCACGAAGTCGATGCGGATGCCCTGGTCGCGAGGGAACTTGAGGCGCTGGTAGTCCCAGTACGTGTACCCGGTGGGGATGAGCGGACGCACGACGTCGGTCACGCCGGCGGCCTCGAGGGCGAAGAACGCGTCGCGCTCGGCGGGGGAGACGTGCGTCGACAGCCCGGGGACGATGTCGGGATCGCCGTTGTCCGCGTCGAACGGGATGATGTTGAAGTCGCCGACGAGGGCGAGCGGCAGATCGGGCTCGGCACGCAGCTGTGCCTCGGTCGCCACGCGCAGCGCCTCGAGCCAGCGGAGCTTGTAGGCGTAGTGCGGGTCGTCGAGCGAACGGCCGTTGGGCACGTACAGGCTCCACACCCGCACGCCGCTCACGAGCGCCGAGATCGCCCGCGCTTCATGCGGCGCGTCGTCGCCGTCGTAGCCCTTCTTGAACCCGGGCATGCCGTCGAAGGAATGCTGCACGTCGGCCAGCGGTTCGCGGCTCGCGATCGCGACGCCGTTCCACTGGTTGAGTCCGTGCGCCTCGACGTGGTAGCCGGCTGCCTCGAAGGCCGCATAGGGGAACTGCTCGGGCTTGCACTTGATCTCCTGCATCGCGAGCACATCGATGTGCTCGCGCTCGGCGAACGACACGATGCGGTCGACGCGGGCACGGATCGAGTTCACGTTCCAGGTGGCGAGGCGCATGCGACAAGCCTATTTCGCGCGTCCGACAGCGCGATCCAGCCGATAGCGTTCTCGCATGGACAGCGCAGCCGCCCCTCTCGCCACGACGACGGCGGGGGAGGTGCGCGGGATCGACCGCGGCGGGTCCGCCGCCTTCCTCGGCGTCCCGTTCGCGCAGGCGCCCGTCGGAGCGCTGCGCTTCCGACCGCCGGTTCCCCCGGTGCCGTGGGACGGCGTCCGCGACGCGACCGTCTACGGTGCGACGCCGCAGCGGCGTCCGTTCTCTGCCGTCACCACCATCCCCGAGCCCTCCGTCCCAGGGCAGGCGACGCTCAACGTCAACGTCTTCACGCCCGCTCCGGGTGATCGCGGCGCCGGTCTGCCCGTGCTCGTGTGGATCCATGGGGGCGGATTCCTCGCAGGATCGCCCGCGAGCCCGTGGTACGACGGTGCCGCCTTCAACCGCGACGGCGTCGTCACCGTGACGATCTCGTACCGGCTCGGCTTCGACGGCTTCGGATGGATCGACGGGATGCCGGCCAACCGCGGCATCCTCGATCAGATCGCCGCGCTGGAGTGGGTGCGCGACAACATCCGCGCTTTCGGCGGTGACCCCGCCCGCATCACGATCGCCGGGCAGTCGGCGGGCGGCGGCAGCGTGATGTACCTGCTCGCGGCGCGCGCCGCCCGCGGGCTCTTCCACGGCGCCATCGCGCAGTCGCCCTCCTGGACGCACCGCACCTCCGCCGACGGGGCGGCGGTCTCCTCCGCACTCGCCCGCGAGCTCGGGATCGACGGCATCGGCGTCGACGGCTTCCTCGCCCTCGACGAGGAGGCGATCCTCGACGCCTCCGCGCGTGTCGACGCGGCGGCGGCGCTGGGCCTGGAGCCCGCGCACGGCATCGATCTCCTCGGAGCCGGCCGCGACGCCATGCCGCTCGCCTTCGTCCCCCTCATCGACGGGGAGGTGCTCGCGCCCGTCGCCGACGTCGTCGCAACACCGCCCGTGCCGCTCCTCATCGGGACGACGGCGAACGAGTTCGGCTTCCCTGCGGAACCGGGCGATCTCGACGGTGTGATGGCCGCTCTCGGCGCCGCGGGCGCACGCGACGATGTGCTCGCCGGCTTCCGTGCCGAGCTCGACGGCCTCGGCGCGGGCTTCCTGCAGGGTCAGCTGCTCAGCGAGGCGATGTTCCGGATGCCCGTGGCCCGGTTCGCGGCGCAGGCGGCGGCCTCGGCGTGGGGCGCGACGACGTGGCTCTACGACTTCCGCCACCACTCGCCCGTCTCGCGCACCGCAGGCCACTGTCTCGACCTGCCGTTCACGTGGGACGGGCTGGCGCAGGAGGGCGTGACGGCCGTTCTGGGTGAGGAGCCGCCCCAGCTCCTCGCCGACCGGATGCATGGCGACTGGGTGCGCTTCGTGCGCGAGGGACGCGCCCACTGGGCTCCCGTCGACGACACGCCATCCGGGGCGTTCGTGTACGACATGCCTGAATCGGCATACGGAGCTCGCGCGTACGGGCTCGAGTCGGATCTCGCCGCGCGTCTCTAAGCTGGTGCGCATGGCCATCGCATCCACGCCCGAACTCGAAGCCGACCGCCAGGAGCTCATCCGTCTCATCACGGAGGACGCGGTCTTCCACGGCGACTTCACGCTCTCGAGCGGCAAGAAGGCCACCTACTACGTCGACATGCGCAAGCTCACGCTCGACCACCGCGCCGCCCCCGCGATCGGGCGCATCATGCTCGACCTCATCCGCGACATCGACGGCGTCTCGGCGGTCGGCGGGCTCACGCTCGGTGCCGACCCCATCGCGAACGCCGTCGTGCACGCGTCGGTCGCGGCGGGGACCCCGGTCGACGCCTTCGTCGTGCGCAAGGAGCCGAAGGACCACGGCCGCGGTCGCCAGATCGAGGGAGCCGAGGTCGAGGGCAGGCGCGTCGTCGTCCTCGACGACACCGTGACGACGGGCGGCTCTCCCCTTAAGGCCGTCGAGGTGCTCCGGAACGCCGGCGCCGAGGTGGTCGCGGTCGCGACGATCGTCGATCGCAAGACGGGCGCACAGCAGCGCATCGAGGCCGAGGGCCTGCAGTGGCTCGCCGCCGTCGACCTCGACGACCTCGGGCTCGAGGCGCAGTAGCCCGCGCCGCTAGGCTGGGCGGGCCCGAAGGCGGGCCACCCCGAGGAGCATCCATGACCCGCATCGCCCTCGCCGTCGATCTCGGCGGCACGAAGATCGACGCCGCCCTCGTCGACGAGAACGGCTCCGTGCTGCCCGACGGCCGGAACCGACGCCCGACGGGCCGCGCCATCACGCCCGACGAGCTGCGCGCGGCGGTCGCCGACGTCGTGTCGCACGCGCTCGCGCACCTTCCCGAGGGAGCCGAGTTCGCGGGAGCCGGCATCGGCAGCGCCGGCCCCATCGACCAGGCGGCGGGGGCCATCCACCCCGTGAACATGCGCGGCGTGCACGGGTTCGGCCTCGTCGAGGCGGTGCGCGACGCCGTCATCGCCTCCACCGGCGAGTTCGACCCCGTCGTGCGCCTGCGCCACGACGGCGGCTGCCTCGCGCTCGCGGAGTCGTGGATCGGCGCCGCGGCGGGAACCCGCGCATCGCTGTCGATCGTCGTGTCGACGGGCGTCGGGGGAGGCATCGTCATGGACGGCCGCCCCGTCGGCGGCGCATCGGGCAACTCCGGCCACCTCGGGCAGGTGCACATCGGCGAGCTCACGGTGGAGGAGATCGCGGCCGGCCCGCCGAGCGTGCAGTGGGCGCAGCTGCAGGGATGGCGCGGCGAGACGGGCGAGGACCTCGCGCGCGCGGCGCGCGGCGGCGACCGCATCGCGCGCGCCGCGATCGAGCGGTCGGCTCGCGCCGTCGGGCAGGCCCTCGCCGACGCGTCGACGCTCCTCGACCTCGAGGTGGTCGCGATCTCCGGCGGCTTCTCGAACGTGGCCGACGACTACGTCGACCTCGTCGCGGCAGCCCTCGCCGACTGGGCCGACCTGCCGTACGCGCGTGCCACGCGCGTCGTCCGCAGCGCCCTCGGCGGCGACGGCCCCATCATCGGAGCCGCCGCGCTCGTCCTGCGGGGCTGAGCCCGTCTCAGCGTCTGCGGTACGCGGCGCGCATGCGCCGCGTCGACAGGATCGCGCCGACGGTCAGCATGATCGCCGCGAAGGCGACCTGCTCGAGCGTCATCCACAGCGGATAGAGACCGGGGACGGCGGCGACCACGAGCGTGACGGCGGGGAAGATGAACGAGAACAGGCGCATGCGCGAGTAGGCCCAGAGCCAGCCCTGCTCGGCGCGGAACGAGAAGTAGCCGAGGCCACCCGTGAGCCCCAGCACGACGACGCTGCGGAACCAGACGAGCACGGGCTCCGGCACGCCCTGCAGGGTGAGCCAGAACGCGATGCCGACGGCGCTCACGCCGAGCATGATCGCGACGCCGAGCAGCACGCGCACGACGAGCCAGTCGCGGTGCAGGGCAGCGGAGTCGAGGCGGTCGGCGGGGATGCGCACATCGCGCTGGCGCCCCGCGGCGAGGCGGTCGACGCGCAGCAGCACCTCGTCGAGACTCACGCCGAGAATCGTACCCGGCGTGCGACCGGGGCCGCCGGAAGGCCCCTCGACATCGAGGCTCCCGCCCTCCGCCTAGTCTGTGGAGCATGAGCGACCCGCACGCCAGCGAGCCAGAGGCAGCCGACCACCGTCTGGAGAAGACGGTCGGCAACCGCGTGCGGCACCACCGCCTCGCGGCGGGTCTCACGGCGAGCGATCTCGCGGCGCGGGCGGGGCTCTCGCCCGCGATGATCTCGCGCATCGAGTCGGCCACGACGTCGGCGAGCCTCACGACCATCCACCGCCTCGCGCGGGCGCTCGACGTCCCCGTGGCGTCGCTCTTCCGCGGAGCGGACGCACCCCGCGCCGCCGTGGTGGTCAAGGCCGGCGCCGGCACCGACTCCGTCCGCGCGGGCAGCAGGCAGGGCCATCGCTATGCGAGCCTCGGCAACCTGCTGTCGACGAGCGGCCCCTCGCTCGAGCCCGTCATCGTCACGCTCAACGCCGACGCGGCCGAGTTCCCCCTCTACGAGCACGCCGGCATCGAGTTCCTCTACATGCTCGAGGGGGCCATCCGCTTCCGCCACGGCGACGACGAGCACGTGCTCGAGGCCGGCGACTCGATCCTCCTCGACGCCGAGACGCCGCACGGTCCGACCGCTGTGACGGCGGGCCCCGCGCGCTTCCTGTCGGTCAATCCGGCAGGAGCCTGACATGCGCGTGTAACACCAGACGTTTTACTGTCGGTAAATTAGTTGCGTTGGCCGCAAGATGGCACACGCGCACGCGCCGGACCCACCCCGTCCGACGACGACCCGATCGTCCTCTGGAGCACCCGTGCCCGAAAGCACCCTGTCCCGCGTCGCCATCTGGGACGGCGCCCGCGCCCTCGGCGCCGGCCGCCTGTCGTGGAACGGCGACGAGATCACCGCCGTCGAGGCGGACGCGGCGGGGGAGACCCCGCGCTACGCCGTCATCCCCGGTCTCATCGACACGCACGTCCACCTGGGCGGTTACGCGGGCCCCGGAGAGCAGCCCTGGGGCTCGCCCTGGTCGCTCGTCACGCCCGACGCCGAGAAGGTCTTCCACATCGCGGCGCAGGCGCAGCGCGCCATGCGCGCCGGCGTGACGACCGTGCGCGACCTCGCCGGCGACGCCCTGCAGCTCGCCGTCAGCCGCGTCTTCGACGACGGCGTGCAGATCGGCCCGCGCGTGCGCGTGCACGGCCAGGTGGGCATGACCGCGGGGCACGGCGACCTCTTCATCCCGCCGCACTACCCGCACCGCGACCCCGTCGCCGACAGCCCCGACGAGTGCCGCAAGCTCGTGCGCCAGTGGGCGCGGCAGGGTGCGCACGGCATCAAGATCTACGCGTCCGGCGGCGTGCTGTCGATGGGCGACCGGGTCGGATGGCGCAACCAGACCGACGAGGAGATCCGCACCGTCATCGACGAGGCGCACGCCCTCGCGATGCCGGTCGCGGCACACAGCCACGACGCCGTGAGCGCGCGCCGCGCCCTCGAGGCGGGCGTCGACTCCATCGAGCACGGCACGGGCCTCGTGCCCGAGCTGTGGCCGCTCGCCACGGCGCGCGACGTGCCCGTGGCCCCGACGCTCCTCATCAACGACCGTCTCGCGGATGGCACGGTGCCGGTGAGCGCGGAGGCGCGCGAGAAGGCCGCAGCCGTCGTCGCGGAGCGCGACGCGAACTTCGCCGGGGCCGCGCAGGCCGGCGTGCGCTTCGTGCTCGGCACCGACGCGAACGGCGTCATGGTGCGCTTCGGCGAGCAGCACGCCGAGGTGCGCCTCATGGCGCGCATGTTCGGCTGGTCGGCCGAGCGCGCCCTCGTCTCGGCCACGAGCGACGCGGCCGACGCGATCGGGATGGGCGACCGCATCGGCCGCCTGCGCCCCGGTCTCGGTGCCGACTTCGTCGTCGTCGACGGCCGCCCGTGGGAGGACGTCTCCCACATCGACGCCGACCGCGTCGTGGCCGTCGTCTCCCGCGGGCGCCTCGTCGCCGGCTCCCTGCCGTCCTGAACCCTGGCCTCCTGAACCCGACCTGCACCACCCTCCCCCCGAGAGGATCCATCGTGAACACATCCCCGAAGCGCCGCGCGGCCCTCGCCGCCGGCTCCGCCCTCGCGCTCGGCGCGCTCCTCGCCGGCTGCGCCGCGGGCGGCGACGCGGAGTCCGAAGGCGGCGGCACGCTCGTCTTCGCCGTCGAGACCGATCCGAGCTGCATCGACCCGCAGCAGCCCACCGTGACCCAGGCGCTCTACATCGGGCGCCAGGTCGTCGACTCGCTCGTCGACCAGGACCCCGAGACGGGCGACATCGTGCCGTGGTTGGCGGAGTCGTACGAGTCCGCCGCCGACATGACCTCGTTCACCTTCACGCTGCGCGACGACGTCACCTTCAGCGACGGGACGCCGCTCACGAGCGACGTCGTGAAGGCCAACTTCGACAGCATCGTCGAGATGTCGGCGGACGGGTCGACGGCCACGCTCGCCGGCCAGTACCTCTCGGGCTACACCGGCACCGAGGTCGCCGACGACCAGACGTTCACGGTGTCGTTCGACGCGCCGAACGCGGCGTTCCTGCAGGGCGCGAGCACCATGAGCCTCGGCATCGTGTCGCTCGCGAGCACGGAGGAGACCCCGGAGGCGCGCTGCCAGGACGGCGTCATCGGAACGGGGCCGTTCGTCTACGACTCCTACGCGCCCAACAGCGAGGTCTCGATGGACCGCCGCGAGGGGTACGCGTGGGCATCCGAGCTTCGCGGCCACGAGGGCGACGCCTTCCTCGACCGCATCGAGTTCGCCGTCGTGACGGAGGACAGCGTGCGCGTCGGTGGGCTGCAGTCCGGCGAGTTCGACATCGTGGGCGAGCTGCCCTACGCCGACGAGCCGCGCATCGCCGACGAGGGCTACTCGATCTACGCGAAGGCGAACCCGGGCATCCCGACGAGCCTCATCCCGAACCTCGAGAACCCCGTCCTCGCCGACGATGCCGTGCGCCAGGCCATCCAGCTCGGCATCGACCGCGCAGAGATCACCGAGACCCTCGGCTACGCGGGCGGCGACGTGCCGACGAGCGCGCTCTCGAGCGGCACCTCCGGCTACACGAGCCAGGCGGATGCCCTCGCCTACGACCCCGACGCCGCCGTGGCGGCGCTCGAGGCGGCGGGCTGGACCGAGGGGGCGGACGGCATCCGCGAGAAGGACGGCCAGCGCCTCGCCTTCACGGCGACGGGCTTCTACGAGCAGCAGATGATGGAGCTCATCCAGCTGCAGCTCACCGAGATCGGCATCGACATGCAGATCGACTTCACCGACGCGGGCGGGTTCTTCGGCGCCATCGCCGAGCGCAGCTACGACGTGCTGTTCGCGGCGCTCACGCGCACCGGCCCCGACGCGCTCGCCGTGATGTTCGAGCAGGCCGCCCCCTCGCACTGGGCCGTCGTCGACGACGCCGATCTGGAGGCGATGCTCGTCGAGCAGGCGGCGACGAGCGACGAGGTCGCGCGCCAGGCCATCCTCGACGACATCCAGGCGACCGTGATCGACGAGGGCTACCTCTTCCCGATCCTCGAGGTCTACCAGCTGCACGCGTCGCAGCCCGAGGTGACGGGCTTCGCGTTCGACTCGGCGTCGCGCTTCCACCTCTACGACGTGGAGCTCGGCTGACATGACCGCGGCAGGAACGTCACGGGCCGCCGGCCTCCTCAGGCGGATCGGCGCCCCCCTTCTCCAGTTCGTCTTCGTGGTCTGGGCGACCTACACCGTGACGTTCCTGCTCATCCGCGTGCTGCCGGGCGACCCCGTGCTCGCCGCTCTCGCCGTGCAGTCGGGCGACGCGACGACCGTGGACCCCGCGCAGCTCGCGGCGCTGCGGGAGGAGGCCGGCCTCGCGGGCGGCCTCCTCGAGCAGTACCTCGCTCAGCTCGGCGGGCTCATCACAGGAGACCTCGGCACCTCGCTCGCGACCGGGCGGCCGGTCGCGCAGATGATCGCCGACGTCGTGCCCGGCACGCTCGCCGTCGCCGGACTCGCGCTCGTCATCGGCGTCGCGATGTCGCTGCTCATCGGCTTCCTGGCCTACCTCTCGCCGTGGCGCTGGCTGCGTGAGACCCTCGTGCAGCTGCCGCCCCTGGGCGTCGCCGTGCCCGCCTTCGTCACGGGGCTCGTGCTCATCAGCGTGTTCTCGTTCGGGCTCGGCTGGCTGCCCGCCTCCGGCGCGCGCTCGCCGCTGAGCGTCGTCCTGCCCGCCGTCACCCTCGCGTTCCCCGTCGGCGCCATCTTCTTCCAGGTCTTCTCCGCCGCCGTCCGCGAGGCCGAGTCGAGCGCCTACGTCTTCACGGCCGACGTGAAGGGCCTCTCCCGCCTCACCGTCTTCGGCCGGCACATCCTCCGCAACGCCCTGCTGCCGTCCGTCACGAGCATCGGCCTGCTCATCGGCTTCCTCGCCGGAGGCACGGCCGTCGTCGAGACGGTGTTCTCGCGCGACGGCATCGGCCGGGTCGTCGTCGCGGCCGTGCAGGCGCGCGACGTCAACGTCATCCAGGGCGTGATCATCGTCGTCGCGGTCGTGTACGCGCTCGCCGCGCTGCTCGTCGACCTGTCGTACCCGCTGCTCGATCCGCGGCTGCGCCCGCGCGACCGCGCACGCCTCGTGCTCTCCGAGCCGGCGCCCCCGACTGCCACGGGCGCCGTCGCCGTGGATGCCTCCCCCCGGAAGGAGGGGCTCCGATGAGGGCCCGCCTGCTGCGTCCGACGACGCTCCTGTCCCTCGCGATCGTCGCTCTCGCCGCGATCATGGCCCTCGCGCCGCAGCTGATCGCTCCCGGCGACCCGCTCGCGGGCGAGCCCGCCGACCGCCTGCTCGCCCCCGGCGCCGGCCACCTGTTCGGCACCGACGCGCTCGGGCGCGACGTGTACACGCGCGTCGTGCACGGTGCCTTCCTCTCGCTCGCGGCGGCGACGGCCGCCGTGCTCGTGGGAGGACTCGTCGGGGGAGCGGTCGGCCTCGTCTGCGGCGCGCTGCGCGGACGCGCCGGGCGCATCGTCGACTTCGTCGTCATGCGGTTCGTCGACGTGCTGATCGCGGTGCCGGGCATCCTCCTCGCCCTCATCGTCGTCGCGACGCTCGGATTCGGGCCGTGGAGCATCGCGCTCGGCGTCGGCCTCGGCGCCGCGGGCAGCTTCGCCCGCGTCATGCGCGCGCAGGTGCTGCGCGTACGCGGCGAGGAGTACGTCGAAGCAGCGGCGACCCTCGGCGTCCGCCCGCTCGCCGTGCTCGGCCGGCACATCCTGCCGAACGCGATGCGCCCCGTGCTCGCGATGGCCGCGCTCGAGCTCGGCACGGCCATCCTCTCCGTGTCGACCATCAGCTTCCTCGGATTCGGGGCGCAGCCGCCCTCTCCCGAGTGGGGCGCGCTCGTCAGCGACGGCCGCGACTACATCGCCACCGCATGGTGGCTCACGGTGCTCCCCGGCGCCGTCATCGTCTGCGTGGTGCTCGCCGTCACCCGCATCGCGCGCGTGATCGGAGTGGAACGATGAGCGACGACATCCTCGCGGTCGAAGGGCTCCAGGTCGCCTACCGCACCGGACGGCGCGAGGTGGAAGCGGTCCGCGGCGTCGACCTGCGCGTGCCGCGCGGCGGCATCGTCGCGCTCGTCGGCGAATCGGGCTCGGGCAAGAGCAGCGTCTCGCAGGCGCTCGTGCGACGTCTGCCCGAGAACGGCCGGATCGCGGGCGGCTCGGTGCGCTTCGACGGACTCGACCTCGCCAGGGTGCGCGAGCGCGAGCTGCGGCGCATCCGCGGAGGGCGCATCGGCTTCGTGCCGCAGGACCCGAACGCGTCGCTCAACCCCGTCCTGCGCATCGGCGAGCAGATCGCCGAGGGGCTGCGCCTGCACGCGCGCATGTCGCGGGCGGATGCCGCCGCGCGCGCCGTCGAGATCCTCGGCGAGGTGGGGCTCTCGCGCCCCGAGCTGCGGGCGCGCCAGTACCCGCACGAGCTGTCGGGCGGCATGAAGCAGCGCGTGCTCATCGGCATGGCGTGGAGCTGCGACCCGCAGCTCGTGATCGCCGACGAGCCGACCAGCGCCCTCGACGTCACCGTGCAGCGGCGCGTGCTCGACCAGATCGAGGAGCTCGCGGCGTCGCGCGGCACCGCCGTGCTGCTCGTCACGCACGATCTCGGAGTGGCGAAGGACCGCGCGAGTCGCGTCGTCGTCATGCAGCAGGGGCTCGTCGTCGACGAGGGCACGACCGACGAGGTGCTCGGCGCCCCGCGCACCGACTACACGCGCGAGCTCGTCGCCGCGGCACCGGGGCTCACGAGCCGGCGTCTGGAGCCGACGATCGTCGGCGACTCGCTGCCGGCCCCCGACGGGCCGCCGCTCCTCGAGGTGGAGGGCCTGCAGAAGGCGTTCGGCGACGTCGTCGCGGCCGACGGCGTCTCGTTCGCCGTCCCCGCGGGCGCGACGGTCGCGCTCGTCGGCGAGTCGGGCTCGGGCAAGACGACGACGGCGCGGATGGCCGCGCGCATCGTCGACGCCGACGGCGGGCGCATCCGCTTCCGCGGCGACGACGTCACGGCGCTGCGCGGGTCGGGTCTGCGGGAGTGGCGCCGTCAGGTGCAGGTCGTCTACCAGAACCCGTTCGGCAGCCTCGACCCGCGCATGAGCATCGAGCGGATCGTCTCCGAGCCGCTCCGGGCCTTCGGCATCGGAGGCCGGGCGGAGCAGGCCAGGCGCGTGCGCGACCTGCTCGAGTCGGTACGGCTGCCGTCCTCCGTCGCCGAGAGGCTGCCCGCAGAGCTCTCCGGCGGCCAGCGCCAGCGCGTCGCGATCGCCCGCGCGCTCGCGCTGCAGCCCACGCTGCTCGTGCTCGACGAGCCGGTGTCGGCGCTCGACGTGTCGGTGCAGACGCAGATCCTGCAGGTGCTCGTCGACCTGCAGGCGCAGCTCGGCCTCGGGTACCTCTTCATCACGCACGACTTCGGCGTCGTCCGGCAGATCGCCGACCACGTCGTCGTCATGCGGTCGGGGAGGGTCGTCGAGCAGGGCCCCGCGTCGCGCATGCTCACGGCCCCCGGGTCGGACTACGCCCGCGAGCTGCTCGAGGCGGTGCCGGGGACGCTGTAGGCGGTGCCGGGCCCGCTGCGTCGGGGCCCGCCCCGCCTCGGCCTACGCGTCGCGGTCGTCGTCCTTGCGGCGCCGCAGCATGCCCCACACCACCGCGACGAGGGTTCCCGCCGTCACGAGGATGCTCACGGCGAACAGCAGGTCGCGCTCGCTCATGTCAGACTCCGGCGGCGAGCTCGCCGCCGCCCTCGCCCTCGACCGCGGGGCTCAGCAGCTCGGCGACCGAAGACACGATCTCGTCGGGCCGGAACGGGTACTGCTCGATCGACGCGCGCGACGAGATGCCCGTCATGACGAGGACGGTGTGCAGACCCGCCTCGATGCCCGCGACGATGTCGGTGTCCATGCGGTCGCCGATCATGCCCGTGTTCTCGCTGTGCGCGCCGATGCGGTTGAGCGCCGAGCGGAACATCATCGGGTTCGGCTTGCCGACGATGTACGGCTCCTTGCCGGTGGCCTTCGTGATGAGGGCGTTGATGGCGCCCGTGGCCGGCAGCACCCCCTGCGCGCTCGGGCCGGTCGCGTCGGGGTTCGTCGAGATGAACCGTGCGCCGTTGTTGATGAGCCGCACGGCCTTCGTGAGCGCCTCGAACGAGTAGTTGCGCGTCTCGCCGATGACGACGTAGTCGGGGTCGGTCTCGGTCATGATGAAGCCGGCCTCGTGCATGGCCGTGAGGATGCCCGCCTCTCCGATGACGAACGCGGACCCGCCGGGACTCTGCTGCTTCAGGAACGCCGCCGTCGCGAGCGCGCTCGTCCAGATGTTCTCCTCCGGCACCTCGATGCCGGATGCCCGCAGTCGCGCCGAGAGGTCGCGCGGCGTGAAGATCGAGTTGTTCGTCAGCACGAGGAAGGGAGTGCCCGTGTCGCGCCACTGCGCCAGCAGCTCGCTGGCCCCGGGGATGGGACGCTCCTCGTGCACGAGGACGCCGTCCATGTCGGTCAGCCAGCACTCGATCTCATCGCGTCGCGCCATGCTTTCAGCCTAGATCGCCCGAGCATCCGTCCGTGGCGGGAGTCGATGCGGCGCGAGGCATGCCCGCGGGCGTATCTTCGTCTCGTGACCGATCCCGCGCCCGCCGTCTGGGACCCCGACCGTCTGCCCGACCAGACGGGACGCACGTTCCTCATCACGGGCGCCAACGCGGGTCTCGGCTACTTCGCGAGCGAGCAGCTCGCCCGCGCGGGTGCCCACGTCATCCTGTCCGGCCGCAATCCGAACAAGCTCGCCGCCGCGCACGACGCCCTCGAGGCGCGCGTGCCGGACGCATCGGTGCAGACGCTGCTCCTCGACGTCAGCAACGTCGGCTCGATCCGGGCCGCCGCGGCGAGCGTGCGCGGAGGGCTCTTCAAGCGTCAGCGGCTCGACGGCGTCCTCCTCAACGCGGGCATCGTCCACACGCCCCGTCAGCGCGAGACGACCCGCGACGGGCGGGAACTCGTGCTCGTGACGAACGCGCTCGGCCACTTCGTGCTCGCGGCCGAGCTGCTCACGACGATGTCGAAGTCGGCGAGCCGCACGTGGACGCCGCGGATGGTCTGGCTCGGGAGCATGTCGACGCGCATGGGCGCCTACGATCCCGTCGACATCCAGCTCGAGCGCGGCTACGCGGCCTGGAAGGCCTACGTGCAGTCGAAGGTCGTCGTGCAGGCGCTCGGCATCGAGGCGGACCTGCGGCTGCGCGACGCGGGCGTCCCCGTGGAGAGCGTCGTCGCTCACCCCGGCTACTCGATCGGCGGCCGCACGCCGCGCGTCTCGGGCGTGAACGAGCCGAGCGCGTGGAAGCGCCTCAAGGGCGGCCTGCAGGCGCCCGTCGCGCAGTCGAAGGAGCGCGGTGCCGCATCCCTCGTGCGGGCGCTCATCGATCCCGAGATCTCGGGAGGCGAGTACTGGGGCCCGCGCCACCTCACGCGCGGCCTGCCCGTCCGACAGCAGCCGTCGCGCACGTCGTCCGACCCCGCCGTGCGCCGCCGCATCTGGGAGACCTGCGAGATCCTCGCGGGCATGGAGTGGCCGCTGCAGCGCGCCGCCCGGATGGCCGGCCGCTGATCAGCGGATCGGCCGCGCCGTCAGCTCCTTGAGGGCGGCGGACAGCTCCTGCACGGCATGGGCGAGATCCCGCAGCGCGGGATCCTGCGCCTGGTTCTTCGCCATGCGGGCGAGCGTCTCCGCGCGTTCGGCGTGCTTGTGGGCCTCGGGCTGGCTCATGTCGACCTCCCTGCATCGGTGCGCAGAGTGTAGCGCCGCCGTGTTTCCGGCACTCGCTCAGCGCACGACGCCCGTCTCGTAGGCGAGGATGACGAGCTGCACGCGGTCGCGCGCGCCGAGCTTCTGCAGCAGCCGCCCGACGTGCGTCTTCACCGTCGACGGGGCGAGGAAGAAGCGCTCGGCGAGCTCGTCGTTCGTCAGCCCCTCGGCGATCGCGACGAAGACCTCGCGCTCGCGCGGGGTGAGCGCGTCGAGGGCGTCGGCGGACGGCCGCGGCTCGGACGCGGCCGCGAACCGCTCGAGCATGCGCCGGGTCGTGCTGGGCGCGAGTGCCGCGTCGCCCGCATGCACGGCGCGGATGGCCGCGAGCAGGTCGGCCGGGAGGGCGTCCTTCAGGAGGAACCCGCTCGCCCCCGCCCGGATGGCCGCGAGCGCGTACTCGTCGAGGTCGAACGTCGTCAGCACGAGCACGCGCGGCCGGTCGCCGACCGCGGCGATGCGCTCGGTGGCCGCGATGCCGTCGATGTTCGGCATCCGCACGTCCATGAGCAGCACGTCGACGTCGCCCCGCGCGGCGAGCGCGATCGCCCCCGCCCCGTCGTCGGCCTCCCCGACGACCTCGACGTCGTCCTGCGCATCCAGGACCATCCGCAGCCCCAGCCGCACGAGCTGCTGGTCGTCGGCGACGCCGACCCTGATCCTGTCGGTCATGTGCCGTCCTCTCCCGTGTCCGCGAGCTCGGCCCGCAGCAGCCATCCGCCCTCCGCTGTCGCTCCCGCCTCGACGGCGCCCGCGTACAGCGCCGCCCGCTCGCGCAGGCCGACGATGCCCGTGCCGCGCCCGCCGGGAGCCGCCGTCGGGCGCCCGCCCGCGCTGTTGACCACCTCCACGACGACGCGACCGCCCCCGCGGAGCACCGAGGCCTCGACGCGCCGCGCACCGGGTGCGTGCCGGAGCACGTTCGTGAGCCCCTCCTGCACGATGCGGAAGATCGTGAGGGCCAGCGCCCCGTCGGCGATCGCGGGTCCGGATCGGGTGAGGCGCACGGGCAGCCCCGCCTCTCGAAACCGCTCGGCGAGCACATCCAGATCGGCGTCGCCCGGCTGCGGCGCGAGTTCGGCGCCCTCGTCGGGCGAGCGCAGCACGGCGAGCAGGCGCCGCATCTCGGCGAGCGACGAGCGGCCTGTCTCGGCCACCGTGCGCATGGCGTCGGGCGACGGCCGCCCCGCCTCGGCCTGCGCCGCCGCCCCCTCCGACAGGGTGATCATGACGGTGAGGCTGTGCGAGACGATGTCGTGCATCTCGCGCGCGATGCGCGCCCGCTCGTCGGCGACGGCGAGCTGCGCGCGCTGGTCGCGCTCGCGCGCGAGGTCGGCGGCGCGGGCGACGAGGGCGTCGATGTACCGTCGGCGGTTGCCGACCGAGAGGCCGAGCAGCGTCGGGACGAGGTACATGACGGCGTTCGGCAGCGGCGCGGAGGCGTCGCCCCACAGCTCGCTCGCGATCGTGCCCTCGACGAGCGACACGACGGTCGCGACGCCGGAGGCGACCACCGTCGCGGCCGTCGCGGCCGCGAAGCCGAGCCATGTGCGCCGGGTCGTGCTGTGCACGCCGAGCGCATACAGCGCGACGAAGACGGCGATGCCGCCGCCCATCGCGAAGGGCATCGGGAGCACGGCGAGCGTCCCGCAGACGATGGCGGCGAGGAGCGGCCGGCGCCGCCTCAGGAGCAGCATGACGGCGCCGACGGCGAGGCATCCCGCCGTCCCCGCGACGGTCCACGGCTCGAGCGCGTAGTCCTCGGGGATGGCCGCCGCGAGCAGCAGGATGAGCGCGGCCGGCGCGATCTGGCAGGCGACCACGACCGCGGCGTCGACGAGGCGCGGGTGCCCCTCGAGCCATCGCCGCACGATGCCCGGCGCGCGGGGGAGCGCGAGGTCGGGGTCGCTCATCCCCCGCTCCCGGTGTGCTCGGCTCGGAGGCGGTACACAGTGCAGGAGATCACGCCGCGCGCCGCGAGCGGAAGCGCGTTCAGGGCCCGATCCGGCGAGGAACTCCTGCGGTGTGATCGGGCCATGGGTGCGAGCCTACGGGGGAGGCCCCCGACCTCGAGAGACGTCTGCGGGGTCGGGGGCAGGCGGGTGAGGGGCCGCGTCACGCGTCGCGACGGCTGAGCACGGCCATGCCGGCGACGAGCGCCGCGGCCGGCCAGGCGATCGCGACGACCGCATCGCGCACGACCTCGCCCGTGATCTCGGCGTGGGCGGTGGAGAACACCTCGCCGGCCGAGCCCAGCAGGTACTCCGCCACGGTCGGCGCCCACTCGAAGGGGAGGGTGAGGAGCACCGTCGGGATCATGAGGAGGAAGACGAGCACGAGCGTCACCGACCAGGTCTCCGACCGCAGCAGCACGGCCATCCCGAGCGAGAACACCCCGACGAGGGCGACGAAGAAGGCGGCGCCCGCGATCGGCAGCGCGATCTGCGTCAGCGCGTCGTCGAAGGGCACCTCGGCACCCGCCGCGGCCGAGACCGCGACGACGCCCGCGAACGAGACCGCGAGCGCCGCGAGCGACCACGCGAACGACGCGACGCCCACGACGACGGCCTTCGCGCCGATGGTGGCGGCGCGCCGCGGCGCGGCGGCGAGCTGGGTGCGCAGCGACCCCGTGGCGTGCTCCTTGGCGAACACGCTCACCCCGACCAGCACGGCGACGATCTGGGCGACGGCCGCGCCGTTGAGGGTCATCGCGAGGGCGGGAGGCGCCATCCCTTCCGCCGCGTCGGTGAGCACGAGCATCATCGCGGTGAGCCCGACGGAGGCGAGGACGACGAGCGCCGAGCCGACGATGAGCGTGACGATCGTGCCGCGGAGGCTTGCGAGCGCGATCCACTCGGCGCGGACGAGGTGCGCGAAGGTGAGGCGGGGAGCGCCGACGGAGGGCGCGAGGCGGCGCGGGGCCGCGGTGGCGGTGGACATTGTTCTCCGTTCAGGCCGCGACGGCGGCCGGGTCGCTGCGGTACTCGACGGCGTCGCCCGTGAGGGCGAGGTAGGCGTCCTCGAGCGAGCCGCGGAGGGGGACGAGCTCGTGCACGTCGATGTCGGCGCCGACCGCGACGCGCGTGATGCGGGCGGCCGGGAGCCCTTCGACCTCGAGGGTGTCCGACGACGTCTGCGTGAGCGACACGCCGTCGCCGGCGAGCAGGGAGCCGAGGCGCCGGGCGTCCGATGCCCGCACGCGCGTGCGCTCGCGACCCGAGCCCTGCAGGAAGTCGCCGACGGGGGCGTCGGCGAGGATGCGCCCCTTGCCGAGCACGATGATGTGGTCGGCGGTCTGCGCCATCTCGCTCATGAGATGCGAGGAGAGGAACACGGCGCGCCCTTCGGCGGCGAGGGAGCGCACGAATCCGCGCACCCAGTGCACCCCCTCGGGGTCGAGGCCGTTGACGGGCTCGTCGAGGATGAGGGTGTGCGGGTCGCCCAGCATCGTCGCGGCGATGCCGAGCCGCTGGTGCATGCCGAGCGAGAAGCCGCCGACGCGCTTGCGGGCGACGCCCGTGATGCCCGTGAGCTCCATGACCTCCTCGACGCGCGCGCGGCCGATGCCGTGCGTCGCGGCGAGCAGGCGCAGGTGCGCCTCGGCGGTGCGGCCGGGATGGACGGCCTTCGCGTCGAGGAGCGCCCCGACCTCGGTGAGCGGCGCGGAGTGCTCCGCGAACGGACGGCCGTTCACTGCGACCGTGCCGGCGTCCGGCCGGTCGAGCCCGACGACCATCCGCATCGTCGTGGACTTGCCGGCGCCGTTGGGGCCGAGGAAGCCCGTGACGCGGCCGGGGCGCACCTCGAAGGTGATGCCGTCGACCGCCGTCTTGGCGCCGAAGCGCTTCGTGAGGTTCTCTGCCGTGATCATGCCTCCGACGCTACGGAGCGGGCGGCCCTGCCCGCGTCGGCGTCGAGGCTGATCCTCGGGGGTGGATGTCGTGCCGCGGTACTACGCCGTCAGCCAGATGACCTCGTCTGCCCCTTCGGGGAGGGCGACGGGCGCGCCGTCGAGCAGGATGCCGTCGGCCGTGACGGCGAGCGTGCGGCCCACGTCGACCCCGGCCTCCTCGATGGCGCACAGGAGGTCGGGGTCGCGGTCGCGCACGCGCAGCACGCGGCCCGCGTGCCCCGCGGGGGCGTCGGCGAGCAGCACGAACGGCTCGCGCTCGGCGCGGCCGTCGGCGTCGGGGATCCGGTCGCCGTGCGGGTCGTGCGACGGCCGGCCCAGGCGGTCGTCGATGCGCTCGAGCAGCCGGTCGCTCAGAGCGTGCTCGAGCACCTCCGCCTCGTCGTGCACCTCGTGCCATCCATAGCCCATCTCGCGCACGAGCCACGTCTCGATGAGCCGGTGGCGGCGGACGATGCCCACGGCACGGCGGCGCCCCTCGTCGGTGAGGCGGACGGCGCCGTACGGCACGTGGGAGACGAGCCCGGCCGCGGCGAGCTTCTTCACCATCTCGGTCACGCTCGACGGCGCGACGCCGAGCTTGCCGGCCAGCACCGACGGCGTGATCGGGTCGTCCTGCCACTCGGTGTGCGAGTAGACCGTCTTCAGGTAGTCGTCGGCTGCGGGGGAGGCCACGCCCCCACCCTACGCGGCGGCGAGCCTGGACCGGTCCGAGGCAGAATGGGCGGATGGCAGAGGCGAGACGCCCCACGATCCGCGACGTCGCGGCGGCCGCCGGCGTGTCGAAGTCGCTCGTCTCGCTGCACTACTCCGGGGGTGGGGTGAGCGATGAGCGCAGGGCGCGCATCGTCGCGGCGGCGGAGCAGCTCGGCTTCCGTCCGAACCTCACGGCGCGCACGCTGTCGGCCTCCGACGGCGGGTTCACGGGAGTGCTCGTCGCCGACCTCGGGCACTCCGTCTTCGCGGAGGTCGTCGACGCCGCACGCGCCGCCCTCGCCCGTTCGGGACGTGCGGCTCTCCTCACCTCGGCGATGCTGCCCGACGCCGACGGCGTGCCCCGTCTCGACGAGCGCGCGCTCGCGATCTTCGGCGACCTGCGGCCGCGGAGCGTGCTCGTCGTCGGCTCGATCCCCGACCTCCCGGCTCTCGCCGGGCTCGTCTCCGGCACGCCGATCGTCGTGGCGAGCGCGGCCTCGGAGGGAGCCGACGTCGCGGCGACCGTGCGCTCCGACGACGCCGCGGGCATCCGGATGGCCGTGGACCACCTCGTCTCGCGCGGGCACCGCCGCATCGCCCACATCGGGGGCCGCGGCGGTGCGGTCGCGACGCGGCGGGCGGAGGCCTTCGCCGCCGCCCTCTCCGCGCACGGCCTCGAGGTGCAGGTCGCGCCGTCCGACTTCTCGGAGGAGGGCGGGCACGCCGCCGCACGGTCGCTCCTCGCCGAGGGGCGTCCGGCGCCCACCGCCGTCGTCGCGGCCAACGACCTCGCCGCAGTGGGAGCGCTCGCCGCGGCGACCGCGACGGGCGCCGCCCTCGCCGTCACGGGGTACGACGACTCGCGGATCGCGCGCCTGCCGCAGGTGGCGCTCACGAGCGTCGACCCGCGCAATGCCGAGATCGGCGCGACGGCCGCGGAGCGGATCCTCGCGGTGGAGGCCGGGACGGAGCCGCCCGTCGAGACCCTCGTCGCGCCCCGGCTCGTCATACGGAGCTCGACGCCGTCGGCGTGAGGGAGCCATGTCTTGACAAAGGGGGGCGAGCGCTCCTAGTCTGGACCGGTCCAGAGAAGGATCCGCAGACCACGGAGGTCCGTCATGACCGCTTCCCCCGCCCGAGAGATCGGCGTCGGCCTCGTCAGTGTCGGCTGGATGGGCCAGCTGCACAGCCGCGCCTACACGCGGCTCCCGCACGTCTACCCCGAGCTCGGGCTGCGGCCCCGCCTCGTGCGCGCCGCCGATACTGCCGAGGCGGGTCGCGCGTACGCGACCGACGTGCTCGGCTACGGGGCGGCCACGGCCGACTATCGCGAGGTGCTCGCCGACCCCGACGTCGACGTCGTCTCGATCTGCGCTCCCAACTTCCTGCACGCCGAGGTCGGCATCGCCGCCGCCCGCGCAGGCAAGCACTTCTGGATCGAGAAGCCGGTCGGCCGTGGAGCCCACGAGACCGCGGCCATCCGCGATGCGGCGATCGCCGCGGGGGTCGCGACGACGATCGGCTTCAACTACCGTCAGCCGCCGGCCATCCGCAAGGCGCGGCAGCTCATCGCCGACGGCGCCCTGGGGCGCATCACCAACGTGCGCGGGCGCTTCTTCGGCGGCTTCAGCTCCGACCCGCAGTCGCCGAGGGCCTGGCGCTTCGTCCGCGAGACGAGCGGATCGGGTGTGCTGGGCGACCTCATGGGCCACCTCGTCGACCTCGTGCACTTCCTGCTCGGCCCCATCGGTTCCGTCACGGCGACGACGGGGACCTACATCACCGAGCGGCCGGGTCTGCCGGGGTCTCCCGACGCCGGCCGGATGCTGCCCGTCGAGAACGACGACTACGCCAACATGCTGCTGCGGTTCGACGACTCGGCGTTCGCCGCCGGCGCACTCGGCACCCTCGACGCGTCGTGGATCGCCGTCGGCCCGCAGGCCGAGTACGCCATCGAGATCTTCGGCACCGAGGGCTCGCTGCGCTGGGACTTCGAGCGCCTCAACGAGCTGGAGGTGGCGATCCGCCGTCCCGGCGAGAGCGTCGGCTACACGCGGCTCATGGCCGACGCGTCGTTCCCGGAGTTCTCGCGCTTCCAGCCCGGCCCCGGCACCTCGATGGGCTACGACGATCTCAAGGTCATCGAGGCGCGCGGATTCCTGCTTGCCGCGACGGGATCCGCCTCCGGCACCTCGACCATCCACGACGCGCTCGCCTCGGCGCAGGTGCTCACCGCCGCCGAGGAGTCCGCGGCTTCGGGTCAGTGGGTGGCGACGCCCGTCGTGGAGGGGCACACCGCGCACGTGCGCTGACTCCGGCTACCCTCGACGGGTGATCGACCCGCAGCCCGAGCCCAGCCGCGAGCTCACCACGCACGGGGTCGGGCCGTGGCCGGGCGAATGGCCGGACGGGGACGAGTACGACCCCGAGCTGCTCGCGCACGGCGACTCCCGCAACGTCGTGGACCGGTACCGGTACTGGCGGATGGAGGCGATCGTCGCCGACCTCGACACACGACGGCACGCGTTCCACGTGGCGATCGAGAACTGGCAGCACGACATGAACATCGGCTCGATCGTGCGCAGCGCCAACGCCTTCCTCGCCGACACCGTGCACATCATCGGGCGGCGGCGCTGGAACAAGCGCGGCGCCATGGTGACCGACCGCTACCAGCACGTCGTACACCACCCCGACGTGGCGTCGTTCGCAGCCTGGGCGGCGGGGGAGGACCTGCCGATCGTCGCCGTCGACAACGTCGGCGACGCCGTGCCCGTCGACAGGGCCGAGCTGCCGGAGCGCTGCATCCTGCTCTTCGGCCAGGAGGGCCCGGGGCTCAGCGCCGAAGCCCTCGCCGCGGCCTCGGCGCACATCGAGATCACGCAGTACGGGTCGACGCGCTCGATCAACGCCTCCGCCGCGGGCGCCGTCGTCATGTACGAGTGGGTGCGCCGCTGGGCGCCGTCGGCGTAGCCTGACCGCGGGGGACGATTCGAGGAGGAGTCATGGCCGATCTCGCACCCATCCAGCCCTGCCTGTGGTTCGACGGCGACGCGCGCGAGGCGATGGAGTACTACGTCGGCGTCTTCCCGGACTCCGCCATCAGATCGATCGAGGAATACCCCGATGAGGCCCTCGACCCGCATTTCGCCGGGATGCGCGGCAAGGTGCTGAACGGGTCGTTCACCCTCGCCGGCGTCGACTTCGTCTGCCTCGACGGCGGCCCGCTGTTCCGGTTCACCGAGGCGATCTCGTTCGTCGTCACGTGCGACGACCAGGATGAGATCGATCGCTACTGGGCGGCGCTCTCGCACGTTCCGGAGGCGGAGCAGTGCGGCTGGTGCAAGGACCGGTTCGGACTCAGCTGGCAGATCGTGCCGCGCCGCATGGCGGAGCTCCTGAGCGGGCCCGCCGCGATCCAGGTCATGATGCGGCAGAAGAAGATCGTCATCGCGGAGCTCGAGGCCGCCGGCCGGTAGCGCCTCTGGGCGTCGCCTCAGGTGTCGTGGTGCATCCAGGCGGTGCCGCGGATGCGGGCGCCGAGCGTGACGCCGCGCACGAGCAGGTACACGCCGTAGTAGGCGGCGGCGAGCCACGCGAGCGCGGCAGGACCGGATGGCGCGAGCCACGCCAGCAGGGCGAGCGCCGGCAGGTAGGGTACGAGATTCACGCCGCCGGCGGCGGCGAGATAGCGGGCGTCGTCCGCGCCCATGAGCACGCCGTCGAGCACGAAGACGAAGGCGGCGACGGGCTGCGAGAGAGCGAGCACGAGGAGCGCCGGCTGGATGAAGGCGGCGACCGCGGGGTCGCCCGTGAACACGAGGCCGATGACGCCCGACAGCGCGGCGATGACGACGCCGAACGCCACGCCCGCCCAGACGCCCCACGACACCGTGCGGCCGAGCACGGCGCGCACCTGGTGCGGGTCGCGCTCGCCGAGCGCCTTGCCGACGAGCGCCTGCGCCGCGATCGCGAGGGCGTCGAGCGCGAACGCGGTCGTCGAGAAGATCGTGAAGACGACCTGCCAGCCGGCGAGCTCCTCCGTGCCGAGGGCCGTCGCCACGGCCACGGTCGCGAGCGTCGCGATACGAAGGCTCACGGTGCGCAGGAACATCCATCCGCCTGATCGGGCGGAGCCGCGCACGCCCTCGCGCTGCGGACGCACGGATGCCCGATGGAGGCGCGCGAGGCGTCCCACGACGACGACGTAGGCCGCGACCATCCCCCACTGCACGAGCACGGTGCCGGCCGCCGACCCCGCGACGCCCCATCCGAACCCGTAGATGAACAGCCAGTTCACGAGGGCGTTCACGGTGAAGCCCGCCCCCGCGATCCACAGCGGGACGATCGTGTTCTGGAGGCCCCGCAGGAGGCCCGTCGCCGCGAACACGATGAGCATCGCCGGCAGGCCCCACATCGAGATGCCGAGGTACGCCTCGGCCGCCGCGGCCACGTCGGGCGCAGGCGAGAACGCGCCCACCACGGCGGGCGTCGCGAACGACCCCGCAACGGCGAGCACCGCCCCGATGGCGAGCGCGAGCCACATGCCGTCGATGCCGACCGAGACGCCGCCCTGCACGTCTCCCGCTCCGAACCGTCGGGCGACGGCCGGCGTCGTCGAGTACGCGAGGAACACCATCAGGCCGACGATCGTCGTCAGCACGGCCGAGGCGATGCCGAGGCCCGCGAGCTCGGACAAGCCGAGGTGGCCGATCATCGCCGCGTCGACCGCGAGGAACAGCGGCTCCGCCACGAGGGCGCCGAGGGCCGGCAGCGCGAGCCGCAGGATGTCGCGGTTGAGCGTGCGGCGGTCGGTCACCCTCCGAGCCTAGAGCGGGCCGCCGACGGCGGCGGGTGCCGGCGGCTGGACTGGGCGCGCCGCCGTCTGTACCATCGCCCGTGACTGCGCGGGAGGCCCCTGCCGGGCAGCCGCATCCGTCGAGAGGAAGCCATGTCCACGCCGAACTACCCGCCTGGCCCCGACCCGCAGCAGCCCTCCGGATACGGGAGCCCCTCCTCGTACGGGAGCGCCTCCTCGTACGGGACTCCGGGCGAGCCGCCCGCCTACCCTGCCGCGGGCTACGGCTCCCCGGCGCCCGCGCAGACCAACACGATGGCGATCGTCTCGATCATCGTCGTGTGGTTCGTGTCGCTCCTCGGCATCATCCTCGGCCACATCGCCCTGTCGCAGATCAAGCGGACGGGCGAGGGCGGGCGCGGCATCGCCCTCACGGCCGTCGTCGCGGGCTACATCCTGCTGGGCTTGACGATCATCGGCGGCATCCTCGGGGCGATCTTCTTCTTCGGCTCGCTCGCGTACCTCGGCACGATCGACCCGAGCATCTACGAGTCGACGTTCCCCTCCGACTGACGCCCGGATCCGACCCCGGGGTCGGGGGCCGACCCTACGATGGTCACCATGACGGCTGAGCCCCTGACCTCCGGAATCGCGATCGACGAGCTGAGCGAGGGGATCCGTCCGCAGGACGACCTCTACCGCCACGTGAACGGCGCCTGGATCGACCGCACCGAGATCCCCGGCGACAAGGCGCGCTGGGGCTCCTTCCATCAGCTCGCCGAGCAGGCGGAGAAGGACGTCCGCGTCATCGTCGAGGAGTCGCAGGACGCGGAGCCGGGAACCGAGACGCGCAAGGTCGGCGACGTCTTCGCGAGCTTCATGGACACGGCGCGCATCGACGCGCTCGGCGCCGCGCCGCTCGCCCCGCTGCTCGCCCGCGTCGACGCCGTCTCCGACGTGCCGTCGCTGCTCCGCACGGCGGGCGAGTTCGACCGCGAGGGGCTGGGGTCGCCCATCGGCGTCTTCGTCGAGCCCGACCCGGGAGACCCGTCCCGCTACGTGCCCTTCCTCGTCCAGTCGGGCATCTCCCTGCCCGACGAGAGCTACTTCCGCCTCGAGAGCTTCGAGGCGACGCGCGCCGCGTTCCGCGGCCACATCGAGCGCCTCCTCGACATCGCGGGCGTCGCGGACGCCGCCGACCAGGCCGAGCGGGTGTACGCGCTGCAGCGCGACATCGCCGCGCACCACTGGGACAACGTGCGCAGCCGCGACGCCGTCGCGACCTACAACCTCAAGACGTGGGACGAGATCGTCTCCCTCGCCGGCGTCGACCTCGCGCCCTGGCGCGACGCCGTCGCCCCCGGCCGGCCTGAGACGTTCGCCGAGGCCGTCGTCTACCAGCCGTCCGCCCTGGAGGGCCTCGGCTCCCTGCTCGCCGCCGAGCGGATCGACGACTGGCGCGCCTGGCTGCGCTTCCAGGTCGTGCACGCGCTCGCCCCCTACCTGTCCGACGCCTTCGTCGACGAGAACTTCGCGTTCTACGGCACAGAGCTGACGGGTGTGCCGACCATCCGCGATCGCTGGAAGCGCGGCGTCTCGCTCGCCGAGGGGGCGCTCGGCGACGCCATCGGACGCGTCTACGTCGAGCGCCACTTCCCGCCGGCGGCGAAGACCGCGATGGACGAGCTCGTCGCGAACCTCGTCGAGGCGTACCGGCAGAGCATCTCGTCGCTGCCGTGGATGAGCGCCGAGACGCGTGAGAAGGCGCTCGCGAAGCTCGACGCCTTCACGCCCAAGATCGGATACCCGGTCCGGTGGAAGGACTACTCCGCCATCGAGATCGACGCGACCGACCTCGTCGGCAACGTGCGCCGCACCAGCATCGCCGAGCACGACCGCCAGCTCGGCAAGGTGGGGAAGCCGATCGACCGCGACGAGTGGTTCATGTCGCCCATGACGGTCAACGCCTACTACAACCCGCTCATGAACGAGATCGTGTTCCCTGCGGCCATCCTGCAGTACCCGTTCTTCGACGCCGACCGCGACCCCGCAGCCAACTACGGCGGCATCGGGGCCGTCATCGGCCACGAGATCGGCCATGGCTTCGACGACCAGGGCAGCCGCTACGACGGCACGGGCGCCCTCAACGACTGGTGGACGGAGGACGACCGGGCCGCGTTCGAGCAGCGCACGGCGTCGCTCATCGCGCAGTACGACGCGCTCGTCCCCGAGGGGCTCGACGGATCGCACACCGTCAACGGGGCCCTCACGATCGGCGAGAACATCGGCGACCTCGGCGGCCTCGGCATCGCCCTCAAGGCGTACGAGCTGTCGCTCGGCGGCGCGGAGGCGCCCGTCGTCGACGGCCTCACGGGCGTGCAGCGCCTGCTGCTGTCGTGGGGCCAGGTGTGGCAGCAGAAGTCGCGGGAGGCCGAGACCATCCGCCTGCTCACGATCGACCCGCACTCGCCGAACGAGTTCCGCTGCAACCAGATCGTCCGCAACGTCGACGCGTTCTACACCGCGTTCGACGTGCAGCCCGGCGACCGCCTGTGGCTGCCGGAGGAGGAGCGCGTCACGATCTGGTGAGCGGGGATCCGTAGGCTGGACGGGTGAGGTTCGAATCGGACATCCCCGACGTGCGGCCGTTCCAGGTGGATCTGCGGGGCGTCGTCGACCTGCTCAGCCGCCACATCTACTCCAGCCCGCAGGTCTTCCTGCGCGAGCTGCTGCAGAACGGACGCGACGCCATCCGCGCCCGCCGGGCGGCCGACCCCTCGGCGCCGGCGGGGCTCCTCGAGATCGAGCCGGCGGCGCCCGGCCGCCCCTTCCGCTTCCGCGACGACGGCATCGGCCTCACGGCCGGCCAGGCGGCCGAGCTGCTCTCCACCGTGGGGCGCTCGTCGAAGCGCGACGACCTGCTGCAGACGCGGCGCTCCGACTACCTGGGCCAGTTCGGCATCGGACTGCTCAGCTGCTTCATGGTGTCGGACCGCATCGTCGTGCGCAGCCGCTCGGCGACGGCCGCGCCCGCCATCGAGTGGGTCGGCGACGCGTCGGGGTCGTTCGCGATCCGCGAGCTCGACGCCGACGAGACGAACCGGATGGCCGTGGGCACGGAGATCGCGCTGGAGCCGCGCCCCGACGACGCCGCCCTGCTCTCTGCCGACCGCGTCCGCGCCCTCGCGACGCGCTTCGGGCGCTACCTGCCCGTCGCGGTCGCCGTCGTGAACGCCGACGGCACGCGCGACACCCTGACCGAGGTGCCCGCCTTCGTCGGCGTCGACGCCGCCGACCCCTCCGACTCCGTCGTCGCGCTCGGCACCGAGCTGCTCGGCCGCCGGCCCCTCGACGTCATCCCGCTCTCGGTCCCCGGCACGGGCACGGAGGGCGTGGCCTTCGTGCTCCCGTTCGCGCCGCCGCCCGGCGCCCGCCAGGCCAGCACGGTGCATCTCGGGCGCATGCTCGTCGGCGAGCACCTCGACGGGATGCTCCCGGACTGGGCGTTCTTCGTGCGCTGCGTCATCGACACGACGGGCCTGTCGCCCACCGCATCGCGTGAGGGATTCGTCGAGGACTCCGCGCTCGAGCACACCCGCGAGCAGCTCGGCGCGGCCATCCGCTCGTGGATCCTCACACAGGCGACCACGCGACCGTGGCGGTTCCAGGAGTTCCTCTCGGTGCACCAGCTCGCCCTCAAGGCGATGGCCGTGCACGACGACGAGCTCGCTCGCATCGTGATCCCCTGGCTGACGGTCGAGACGTCGGCGGGCGACATGCGGGTCTCCGAGCTGACGCGCCGCTACGACGCCGTGCGCTACGCCGAGACCGTCGACGAGTTCCGCCAGATCGCCGCCGTCGTGCCGGCAGACGCCCCCGTCGTGAACGCCGGGTACTCGTACGATGCGGCGCTGCTGAGGCGCCTGCCCGACCTGCTCGACGTCCCCGTCGCGCGCGTCACGGTGTCGGAGCTCCTCGACGAGCTGACGCCGCCTCCGCTCGCCGACAGGGCGCGGGCCGTGGCTCTCGAGGAGCGCGCGACCGCGGCTCTCGCCGAGGTCGGCTGCACCGTGTCGGCGCGGGGGTTCTCTCCCGCCGAGCTCCCGGCGCTCTGCGTCGTCGACCCCGAGGTCGTGCGCCGCATCGAGCGCGACGCCGCGAGGGAGCAGGCGTCCGGGGGCATCTGGGGCGACGTGCTGGGCGACGTGAGCGCGCTCATCGAGGCGCGTCGTCGCGACGAGGGGCGTGAGGCCGCATCCGTGCGCCTGTGCGTGAACTGGGCGAACCCGCTCGTCCAGCGCCTCGCAGGTCTCGCGGACGACCTCGTCTTCGACCGCACGGCGAAGCTGCTGTACGTGCAGGCCCTGCTTGCCTCGCATCGCCCGCTGGCGGCGGCCGACCGGCGGATGCTGACATCCGCCATGACAGACATGGTGACGCTGAGCGTCGGGATCACGGAGGAGGAGCGGTGAGCCAGTTCGGGAGCCGGAAGGGGCGGAGGATCGAGCAGCTGCTCGACGAGGCGGAGGGGCTGCCCGTCGGCCCCGAGGAGCGCGCGCTCCTCGACGAGGCCGTGCGCCTCGCCGACGAGGCGGGCGAGGAGGAGCTCGCCTACCGGGCCCGCATGCTGCTCACGCCGTCGGCCCACATGGCCGGAGACACCGACGCCATGCTGGCCTCGTTCGGATGGTGCGTCGGCAAGCACGACGCCGACCCCGTGCGCTTCCCCGTCGACCCCGGCGTGCACGTCGACCTCCTCTTCCAGTACAAGTGGATGGCCTCGCGTCTCGCGAGCAACAGCCGCTTCCCGAGGGAGCGGGTCGCGGCCATCCACGACGACATGGAGCGGCGCTACCGCGAGTCGGGCGTCGGGCAGACGGGCGTGCTGCAGTCGAAGCACGACGTCGCCCTGCTCCTCGGAGACGTGGAGGCCGCCGGCCGCTTCGTCGCAGAGCGCGACACGCTCGAGCGCGACGAGTACTCCCACTGCGAGGCGTGCGTGCGCTCGAGCGACGCGAGCTTCGCGCAGCTGCAGGGAGACGACGCCGAGGCCATCCGGCTGTGGGAGGAGATCCTCGAGCAGAACCTGTCGTGCGGCGAGGAGCCGGAGGCCGCGGAGTCGGAGATCCTGCTCCCCCTGCTGCGCGCTGGCCGGTTCGACGACGCGCTCGCCGCGCACGCGCGCAGCTACCGCTTCGCGCGCACCAACCCCGACGGCTTCCCGATCATCGAGAACCACCTCGTCTTCTGCGCCGTCACCGGCAACCTCGCGCGCGGACTGCAGCTGCTCGAGCGGCACATCCCCCAGCTCGCGCACGACCCGTACCACGAGGCCAGCCACTTCTCGGGGCTCGCGGCGGTGGGCGTCCTCCTCGACGCCGTCGTCGAGGCGGGGGAGGGCGGGACGCCCGTGCGCGGCTCCGACCATCCCACGCTCGAGCCGCTCCTGGGAGCCGCCGCCTCTCCGCGCACCGCGGCGCAGCTGCGCGACGCCGCCTGGGCGGCGGCCGAGGAGATCGCCCGCCGGTTCGACGCGCGCAACGGCAACGGCTGGTTCGCGCAGCGGCTCGCCGCGCGGCGAGCCCTCGCGTCGGCGCGGTACGACGTGCCGTTCGGAGGCGAGACCTTCGCTCCGGCCGTCGCCGCCCCCGCCGAGCCCGCTGACGCCCTCGGCTGGCTCGCCCGCGCCCGCATGCGGCTGTTCGCGGCCGACGCGGAGGGCGTGCGCGACGCCGTCGCCCGCGGACTCGCGCTCTCGGATGCCGCCGTCGACCCCGAGCTGCACAAGACCCTCGTCTGGCTGAGCCTGCAGAACGGCGACCCGGCGGAGGCCGGCGTCCATGCCGCCGCCCGCATCGAGGCGCTCCGCCGGGTCGGAGCGCACGCGCAGGCCGGCCTCGAGGAGCGCGTGGGCCTGACGCTCCTCGGCCACGGCTCGTCCGACGACATCCCCACCCTCTCCGAGGCGCTCGAGGCGGCTCGCGTCGCAGGCGCCGAGCCGGGCGTCGTCGCCGATCTGCTCGTGACGATCGCGGCGCTGCACCTCGACGCCGACCGGCCGGACGACGCCATGCCGCTCCTCGACGAGGCGTCGGCCATCCTGCCGGACGACGACCCGCAGCTGCTGCGCTTCTCGCTCACCGCGCTGCGGCTGCAGGCACTCGCCCGCGTCGGCCGCCTCGAGGAGGCCGCGGAGCTCGCCGCCGTCGCGACCGACGATCCGCGCAACGCCGGATGGCCGCTGTTCACCGAGCTGCGCCTGCGCGCGCAGCTGCTCGCCCAGTCCGGGGTGTTCGACGAGGCGCTCGCCGTCGCCGAGCGCCTGCTCGCCGAGTCGGTCGCGATCGACGTCTCGCTCGTCATCGCGCAGTCGGCGCAGCTCACCGCCATGATCCTCGCCGACCTCGGGCGGCACGACGAGGCGGCGGCCCGCCTCGAGTTCGCCCTGCGGCACGCCGAGCGCGCCGAGCAGCCCACCATCGGGCTGCGGTTCTCGCTCGCGCGCCTGCAGCTCGACGCCGGCCATGCGACGGCCGCGCTGGAGAACTTCGAGACGGTCTACCTCGACGAGAAGGCCGCGGAGACGGCGCCGTCGTCGCTGGCCGAGACGGCGCTGCACCTCGGCCACGCCGCCAGCGCGGCCGACGAGGCGGGCATGGCCTACCGGGCATGGAGCGAGGCCGTGGAGCTCGCGGAACAGGGGGAGGCGTTCGCCCTCGCGGCCGACGCCGGCTCGCAGCTCGGCGAGCTGCTGCTGCAGTTCGGCGACTCCGACGCGCTCGAGGTGCTGCAGCGCGCGCTCGACCACGCCGGGCGCGCGGACGGCTACGCCTCCGTGCCGGTGCTGCTCCACGGCATCGGGCGGGCGCGCCTCATGGGCGGCGACGAGGCGGGGATGGCCGACCTCGACCGGGCACGCGAGCTCGCGACCGCTCAGGAGGCGACGTGGTACGCCGCGAACGTGCTCGACACGAAGGGCCGCTTCCTCGTCGACCTCGGCCGGATCGACGAGGGCGTGGGAACGCTGCTCGGCGCGGCGGACGCGCTCGCCGCGGAGGGCGACGTCATGACGGCGGTGAGCGGCGAGGTCTACGCGGGGAGGGGCCTCGCCGCCGCGGGGCGCGCGGAGGAGGCCGTCGCCATCCTGCAGAGCGCCCGCGATCGGGTGCCCGTCGGCACCTCTCCGCACACCGGGATCACGCTCGAGCTCGCGGACCTGCTCGACGGACTGGGTCGCCAGGGAGACGCCGCCGCGCTGCGCGCCGCCGTCGCCTGACACATCCCGCGCGGCCCGTCAAGTCGCTTGCGAGGTTTGACGGGCCATGAGAATCGGCGCAGGATGGCACGAATGAGCGGAACTGAGAAGGACCGCCGCAGGCAGAGCGAGCCCTCGAAGCCATCGGGGGCCGCCGACGCGGCGAAGAGAATCGTCCGTGACATCGCCGACCCCGCCCCGCATGGCGTGCATCCCGCGCTCATCCCGGGCATCGGCGTCGAGCAGACGGGGCGTGATTTCCGCACCGACCGGCTCGTCTTCGGCGTGGCCGCCGTGTTCGTCGTCGCGTTCATCGCCTGGGGCGTGTTCGCGGGCGACAACCTCGCGGGCACCGCGGGAGACGTGCTGGCGTGGGTGATCGAGTACCTCGGGGTGTTCTTCACCGTCATCGCGACGGTCGTGCTGGGATTCATGCTCTACGTCGGGTTCAGCCGTTTCGGGCGCATCCGCCTCGGCCGTGACGACGAGACGCCCGAGTTCTCGGTGTTCAGCTGGATCTCCATGCTGTTCGCGGCAGGAATGGGCATCGGCCTCGTCTTCTGGGGTGCGGCCGAGCCGCTCACCTTCTTCGAGTCGCCGCCGCCCAACACGGTCGAGGCCGACACCGTCGAGGCCATGCACACGGCGCTCACGCAGGTGCTCTACCACTGGGGCCCGCAGGCGTGGGCGTTCTACGCGCTCGTGGGCGGCGCCATCGCCTACGGCGCGTACCGGCGCGGGCGCACGCCGCTCATCTCCTCGATCTTCGCGCCGCTCCTCGGCGAGAAGCGCACGCAGGGGGCGATCGGCCGCACCATCGACATCTTCGCCATCATCGTGACGCTGTTCGGCACGGCGGCGTCGCTCGGTCTCGGCGCCCTGCAGATCGGGCACGGCGTCGAGATCATCACGGGCCTCGGCAGCGTCGGCAACGGCCTTCTCATCGGCGTCATCGCCGTGCTGACGGCCGCGTTCATCGCGTCGGCCGTGTCGGGGGTCTCGCGGGGCATCCGCGCGCTGTCGAACATCAACGCCGTCGTCGCCCTGCTGCTCGCCTTCTTCGTCTTCTTCGTCGGGCCGACGATGCTCATCGTCAACGTCGTGCCGTCGGTCGCGGCGCAGTTCCTGTCGGAGTTCCTCACGATGGCCGCGCGCTCGGGATCGCAGGGCCCCGACGTGCAGGCGTTCCTGTCGAGCTGGACGATCTTCTACTGGGCGTGGTGGATCTCGTGGTCGCCCTTCGTGGGCATGTTCATCGCGAAGATCTCGCGCGGCCGCACGCTCCGCGAGTTCGTGTCGGTCGTCGTGCTCGTGCCGTCGGTGATCTCGTTCCTGTGGTTCGCGATCTTCGGCACGACCGCCATCGACCAGCAGATGAACGGCGCGGGCCTCGAGGTCGACCCGCCGGAGAGCGTGCTCTTCGGCGTGCTCGACAACCTCCCGCTCCCGGCCGTGACGACGGTGATCCTCGCCGTGCTCGTGGCGATCTTCTTCGTGACGGGCGCCGACTCGGCTTCGCTCGTCATGGGCACGCTGTCGCAGCGCGGCAACCCGGAGCCGACGCGCTGGGTCACGGTGGTGTGGGGAACGCTCGTGGGCGTGATCGCCGCCGTGCTGCTCGTCGCAGGCGGCGACGAGGGCAGCGGTCTCACGGCGCTGCAGAACGTCACGATCATCGCCGCGCTGCCGTTCGCCGTCATCATGGCGCTCATGATGGTGTCGTTCATGAAGGATCTGCGGCGCGATCCGCTCATCCTGCGCGACGAGTACGCCGAGCGCGCCGTGCGGCACAGCGTGCGCACCGGGCTCGAGGAGTACGGCGACGACTTCGCGCTCGTTCCGGCGCCCTACGACCACTCGTCCGACGACCTGGCGTGGGTCGAGCCGGTCGTCGACGAGGAGTTCACGGAGCTCTACGCGAAGACCGAGCAGATCCCCATCCAGCAGATCGCGCCGGACACCGATCCCGATCTCGGGGGCTCGGCCGCTCCCGGCGGCGACCGCATCCCCGACGAGGACCGCTTCCCCGACGGCGCAGGGACGAAGCCGCCGGTGACGTGAGCGCGGCGCGGCGCGGTGCGTTTTCACCTCGCCGCGCTCAGGCGTAAGCGCCGCGCTCAGGCGTAAGCGCCGCGCGCTTCGCCAGTGCGGATGTGAGCGAAAACGCCCCCTGGCGCCAACATCCGCACTGGCGAAGCGGCGGGGTGCGCCCCTGAGCCGTGTGCCTCGCGTTCGCCAGTGCGGATGTAGCCCTTTTGGCCGTCTGACACCGACATCCGCACTGGCGAAGCCGCGGAGCCGCCGGGACGCCGACATCCGCACTGGCGAAGCCGCGGAGCCGCCCGCTCAGCCCTCGATGAGCCGCTCTCGCACCTCGCGGCGCAGCACCTTGCCCACGAGCGAGCGCGGCAGCTCGTCGACGGCGACGATGCGGCGCGGAACCTTGTACGACGCGAGGTGCGCGGCGCAGTAGTCGCGCAGGGCGTCGGGCGAGACCGCGGCCCCCTCTCTCAGCACGACGGCCGCGGCGACCTGCTCGCCTCCCTGGCCGCGCGGCAGCGCCACGACGGCGGCCTGGTCGACGTCGGGGTGCGTGACGAGCACCTCCTCTACCTCGGTCGGCGACACGTTGAAGCCGCCCGTGATGATGAGCTCCTTCAGCCGATCGACGATCGTGACGAATCCGTCGGGCGACACCGTCGCGATATCGCCGGTGCGGAGCCATCCCCCGGGGAGCAGCGTGTCCGCCGTCTCCTGCGGCCGGTTCCAGTAGCCCGAGAACACCTGCGGTCCGCGGACGAGCAGCTCGCCCGCCTCGCCGGCGCCGACGTCCGAGGTCGGGTCGTCCGGGTCGACGACGCGGATGGCCGTGCTCGGGAACGGCACGCCGACCGTCCCGGGGCGGCGTGTCGGGCCCATCGGGTTGCCGAGCGCGATGGGCGACGCCTCGGTCATCCCGTAGCCCTCGACGAGGAGGCCCCCGCTCGCCTCCTCCCAGCGCGTGACGGTGGGGACGGGCAGGCTCATGGCGCCCGAGATGGCGAATCGCACCGTGCCGAGATCGATCGAGCCCTGCTTGGCGGCGCGCGCGAGCTGGTCGTAGATGGGCGGCACGGCGGGCAGGAAGGTGGGCGGGGTGCGCTTCGCGGCCTTCGTCACGAGTGTGACGTCGAACGTCGGGAAGAGCACGACCTCGGCGCCGATGCTGAGCGCCGTCGTGAGGCACAGCGTCAGGCCGTACGCGTGGAAGAGCGGCAGCACCCCGTAGAAGACCTCGTCGCCCTCGCGCAGCCCCGCGACCCACGCGCGGCCCTGCATGGCGTTGGCCCGCAGATTGCGATGCGTGAGCATCGCGCCCTTCGGGGAGCCCGTCGTGCCGCTCGTGTACTGCAGCAGGGCCGTGTCGTCGAGCGCCGGCCGTGCGGCGCGCCTGCTGAGCGGGCGCGCGCCGCAGAGCTTTTCGAACGTCGTCACCCGGCGGGCGGATGGCCGACGCGTGAGCTTGGCGCGCGCGTCGCGGGCCTTCGCGATCGGCAGGCGCAGGGCCATCCGCTGGGCGAAGGGCATGGCGCGCGTGAGGTCGACGCTCACGATGCCGTCGGGGCGGACGTCGGAGGGGAGCCCCGCCACCGTGTCGTGGACGGCGTCCCACACGACGGCGAACCGCGCACCGTGGTCCTCGAACTGGTGGCGCAGCTCTCGCGGCGTGTAGAGCGGGTTGTGCTCCACGACGATCGCGCCGAGACGGAGCGCCGCGTAGAACGCCACGACGTGCTGCGGGCAGTTCGGCAGCACGAGTGCGACGCGGTCGCCGGCGCGCACGCCCATGCGCCGGAGCCCGTTCGCGGCGCGCGCGACCTGCTCGCCGAGCTCGCGATAGGTCGTCGTCGCGCCGAAGAACTCGAGCGCGGGACGGCGTCCGAAGCGGCGCACGCTCGCATCGAGCATGTCGACGAGCGTCTCGTCGACCTCGTCGATGTCGGCGGGAACCCCGTCGGGGTAGGCGGCGAGCCAGGGGCGGTCGGCGTACGGCGACGTCATGCCGACACGCTACCGGCGACGGCTATGGGCGTCTCTCAGGTCCAGAAGCCGATGTGGGGCGCGGCTGCCTCGTCCTCGAGGAGGGGGCCGACGACCTCGATCGCGCGCTGGCCGCGCGCGAACACCTCGCGGCACGGCAGCGAGAACGTGGGGTTCTCGGGATGGTCGCCCGTCAGCTCCAGCAGCCGGTGCTCCGAGAGGGCGTAGACGACGCGGTCGATGCCCGTCCAGTACGCCGCGCCCGCGCACATGGCGCAGGGCTCGGCGCTCGTGAAGAGGGTGGACCCGGCCATCCCGTCGGGTCCGAGCGCGCGGGCGGCGGCGGCGACGGCACGCAGCTCGGCGTGCTGGGTGGGGTCGCCGTCGGGCGGCAGCGAGTTGTTGCCGAACGCCGCGACGACGTCTCCCGATGCGTCGACGACGAGGGCCGCGAACGGATGAGCTCCCTCCTCGCGCGTGCGCGACGCGAGAGCGATGGAGGCGCGCAGATGCGCGAGGTCGTCGGAGGAGAGATCGGTCACGGGAGCCCAGTCTGCGGTGCGTGCCGGGCGCACGACGAGCCGACGCGCCGCACGAAACGAGGTCTTAACGCGGGCTCCGTAGGGTCGCGGCATGACTCTGCACGACGCGCTCCGCCTCCTCCCGAAGGCCGAGCTGCACTGCCACTTCGTCTCGACCATGCGGGCGTCGACGCTCGTCGAGCTCGCGCGACGGCACGGGGTGGGGCTGCGCACCGACGACCTCGACGCGCTGTTCGCCTACGAGGGCCTCCCCGACTTCCTCGACGTGTTCAACGCCGCGCATGCCGTGCTCACGACGGGGGACGAGATCGCCCGCGTCGCGTACGAGGGGGTCGAGGACGCGGTGCGCGCGGGCAACCTGCGGTATCGCGAGTACTTCGTCAACCCCGACAACTTCCGCGGCGCCGGCATCGGGTACACGAGCCTCGTGGACGCGATGACGGACGGCCTCGTGCAGGCCGAGCGCGACTTCGGCGTCGGGTTCCGCATCGTCGCGGCGGTCAACAGGGCGCTGCCCGCGCGGGCGGCCGTCGACCTCGTCGAGACGGTCGTCGGCCATCCGCGCGACGTCGTCGTCGGCATCGGGATGGACGACCTCACCCCCGAGGGCACGGAAGATCCGCTGCGGTTCCGGGAGGCGTACGCGCTCGCCGCGCGCCACGGGCTGCGCCGCACCGCGCACGTGGGTGAGACCATGGCGGCATCGCCGCGGAACGTCGTCGATGCGATAGCGGAGCTGGGCGTGGATCGCGTCGACCACGGTTACCGGGTCGTCGACGATCCCGCGGCGCTCGCGACCGCGGCGGAGAGCGGAGTGCCGTTCGTGTGCACCCCCGTCTCGACGCGGATGCTGTCGGGGTGGGAGTTCGAGCCGGGTCACCGGATCGCGCGCATGGTCAGGGCCGGGCTCCCCGTCGCGCTCGCGACGGACGACGCGGTGTTCTTCCGGACCGACATCGGCAGGGAGTACGCGGAGGCGCTCCCGGCCATGGGGATCGGCTTCGCGGATGCCGTCGGCATCGCCCGGACCGGATTCGAGGCCGCGTGGTGCGACGGCGCCCAGCGCGACCGGCTGCTCGCCGACCTCCGCGCCGCGGCTCTCGCGCTGGAGGGCATCGCGGGGGAGGGCATCGCGGGTGAGTGAGGAGGCGCGTGTCTCGGTCTTCCCGGAACGGCTTGGGTCGCAGTTTCCGTCCTGAAACGGCCGTTAGGGGCCGTGAACTGCGACCTGGGCGAGGAGGCGTCTCGTTCGGGTTGCGGTTTCCGTCCTGTAGTGGCCGTTTGGGGCCGTGAACTGCGACCTGGACGGACGGAACCGCGACGGTCAGCGGGCGGCGGTGACCCAGCGGGCGAGCTGTGCGAACAGGGCGCGGTGGCCATCCGATGCCCACGACCGCTCGTCGTGGCCGAGCGCGTCGAGCGCGACGCGCGACGGTCCGTGCTCGCGCACCCACGCCGTCGGAACGATCTCGCCGTCGGCCTCGTGCCGGGCGACGACCGTGCGCTCGCCGAAGGCCTGCAGGCGCGTGTACCGCTCGTCGTCGACGGTGAAGTCGGCCACCACCGTGCCGTCGGGCAGGGTGGCGCCCTCGACCGAGATCGTGTCGAGCGGCGGGTGCCACGACAGCCCCGGAACCCACATGCCGCCGAGCGCGACGGGCCAGTCGGGGTAGTCGCGCAGCGACGAGAGCGCCGCGTGCACGCCGATCACGCCGATCCCCCGGGCGAGCGCATTGTGGAGTCCGTCGAGCGCCAGGGCGGGGACCGGCCGCGTCGTCTCCGACCGCCAGGAGTCGCCCGCGTTGACGACGAGCAGGTCGACGCCGCCGAGCGAGCCCATCGCGTGGTCGACGTCCTCGTCGATCTCGACGTCGTACCCGTCCTCCCGGAGCAGATCCGCGATCAGCGGGCTGGTCGTCGAGTACGGGTGCCAGGGATCGGCGTACCGGCCGGTCCCGGTGGCGATGAGCGCGCGCATGGGTCCGATGCTACCGACGGATGGCCGCGCCGCGCGGGGGGGGGGGGGGGGCTCAGGAGCAGGCTTCGCCCGCGGGCAGGAGGATGACGCGGTCGTGCCGCGTGGTCGTCCAGGTCATCCCCGACGCCACGTACTCGATGTCGATGGCCGCCGTCTCCGCCTTCGCGGTCGGGTCGACGAGGCGGAGACCGACGTTGACGAATCGATGCTCTCCCGCCGACACGGTGTGCTCGGCGTCGGCGGGGACGGCGTACGGATAGGCCCCGCCGATCTCGTCACCGGGCGCCGCACGGTGCCATCCGGTCACCTCGATGGCGTCCGTGTCGGATGGCCGGACATCCGTGATCTCGATGTCGCCGCCGAAAGCGGGCAGGGCGATCCCGATTCCCGCAGTGCCGTCCGCTCCGACAGGCGAGCACGTGATATCGCCGCCGTCCGGGAACTGCAGCGGCGCACATGCCCCGAGCAGCAGCGCTGTGGAGACTGCCACCACGGCGATGATCGTCCGTCTCACTTGCACGTGGTGACCTCCATCGGGGTGCTGCCTTCTTCGGTTGACGCGACGCTCGTCCAGCACTCCCCGGAGTCAGAGGATGCCACGGGTCCGTTCGCGACAAGCCATCCGAGGAACACGACCCACGCCGCGAGGGGCACGAGACTGATCGCGACCTTCGTCGATCCGCGCAGCGCCATGCCGACATCCTCTCAGGATGCGGCGGGAGGACGTCGTCACGATCGGGCGACGGTTCCGATCAGGTCCTGCGCGCGAGGATGGCCGCATGCGGCCGGTGGGCTCGGCTCGTGCGCGTGTGGGTCTCGAGCACCTCGTAGCCCGCCGCGGCGATGCGCGTGGCGAGTGCGGAGGCGGGCCAGCGATACGCCGTCACCACGGCGTGGTCGAACGGCTCGACCGAGCCGCCGGCGTCGCCGCCGAAGAACCCGATGAGAAGTCCACCGCCGGGCGCGGTCGCGTCGGCGAGGGAGGCGAGTGCGCCATCGATGTCGTCGGGGTGGTGGTGGATGAGCGAATACCACGCCAGCGCGCCGCCGAGCGAACTGGGCAGCACCTCGAGGTTCTCGGCATCGGCGACGCGGAATGCGACTCCCGGATGGGCGCGCCGGGCATGGTCGACGAATGCGGGTGTCGGGTCGATTCCCTCCACGTCCGCTCCGGTCGCGGCGAGGTGCGCCGTCCAGTGTCCGGGGCCGCAGCCGACATCGAGCACGCGCCCGGTGAGGGCCCGGGCCCAGCCGGTCACGAGCTCCCGGTCGGACGGATGGACGGACGCCATCGTGCCGAGTGCGGCGGCGTACTCGTCGGCGCGGCCTCCGTAGGCGGCGGCAGTGGCGCCGGACACGGCGGACGCCGACCCGCTCAGAAGACGATCGTGTGGTTGCCGTCGCGGACGACGCGGTCCTCGGCGTGCCACAGCACGGCCCGTGAGAGCACGGCGCGCTCGACGTCGGCGCCGCGGCGGCGGAGGTCGTCGGCCGTCTCGGCGTGCGTGACGCGGACGACGTCCTGCTCGATGATCGGCCCCTCGTCGAGATCCTCGGTCACGTAGTGGCTCGTGGCGCCGATGAGCTTGACGCCGCGCTCCTTCGCCTTGCGGTACGGGTTCGCCCCGATGAACGCCGGCAGGAACGAGTGGTGGATGTTGATGACGGGCACGCCGACCTGCGTGAGGAAGTCGCTGGACAGGATCTGCATGTAGCGCGCGAGCACGACGAAGTCGACGTTGCCCGTGAGGAGCTTCACGATCTCGGCCTCGGACTGCGACTTGTCGGGCCCGACCTGCGAGGGCACGTGGAAGAACGGCACGCCGAACGAGCGCACGTCGTCGGCGGTCGTCGTGTGGTTCGCGATCACCATCGGGATGCTCACGGGCAGCTCGCCGCGACGGTGGCGCCAGAGCAGGTCGAGCAGGCAGTGATCGTCCTTCGACGCGAGGATGGCCATCCGCTTCGGGACGGAGAGATCGCGCAGAGACCAGTTCATGCCGTAGGGCGCGAGCGTCGCCGCGAGATCGGATTCGATCTCGTCCTTCGCGACGGCGAAGTTCGACCGGTGGAACACGACGCGCTGGAAGAACCGGCCGCCCGACGGGTCGGTGGAGTGCTGGTCGAGGGAGATGATGTTGCCGTCGTTGCGCGTGATGAGCGCCGCGATCGCCGCCACCACTCCGAACTGATCGGGACCATCGACGATGAGGCAGGCGTGATCGATCAGGTCTTCCCTCTGCGGCGTCATGCGCTCCATTCTCTCAGTCCGCGGAGGCGAGGACGTCCTCGTCGGGCCGGGTGGGGGAGCGTGCTGCGCCCCGCCCCCGCGCGACAGAGTTCGTCATCCGCGCGACATAACGGGATGGACGGATTAGGTTAGGCAATCCTCATTCAATTCCACGGAGGTCGACGACACGATGGCATCACTTCTGCCGGGCACCCACGAGAACGCACAGACGGATGGCGGAGGCGGGGCGACCGCGCTCCTCACGCGCGAATCGGCGCAGGAGTACTCCGACCTCGTGCGGAGCGTGGTCGCGGGCGTCGCCGACCGGTTCCGGACGGTGCGCCATCCCTCGTCGGGAGCCGAGCGCCGCGAGCTCGACGCCCTCGTCGGCGCCGTCGACCTCGACGGCCCCGGCATCGGCAACGCCGCGGCCCTCGCCGAGGCCGACGAGCTGTACGCGCAGCACGCCGTGTGGTTCCACCTGCCGGCCTACGCCGCGCACCTCAACTGCCCCGTCGTCCTGCCCGCCGTCGCGGCGGAGACGATGCTCGCGTCGATCAACACGTCGGTCGACACCTACGACCAGTCGCTCGTCGCGACCCTCATGGAGCGGCGCCTCGTCGCCTGGACGGGCGAGCGCATCGGCTTCGCCGACGCCGACGGCGTCTTCACCTCGGGCGGGACGCAGTCGAACCTGCAGGCGCTCTACCTCGCCCGCGAGCGGGCGCTCGCCGGCGGGGCGGCGATGAGCGACCTGCGCGTGCTCACGACGGCGACGAGCCACTTCTCGATCGCCCGCTCCGCGCACCTGCTCGGCCTCGCCGCCGACGCGGTGGTCCCGGTCGGCGCCGACGCCGACGGCCGGATGGACCCGCTCGCGCTCGCAGGCGCCCTCGCGCGGGCGGATGCCGACGGCCGCGTCGTCATGGCCGTGGTCGTCACGGCGGGCACGACCGATCGGGGCGTGATCGACCCGATCGCGCCCGCCGCCGACCTGTGCGCACCGCGCGGCCTCTGGCTTCACGTCGACGCCGCATACGGCGGGGGCCTGCTCGTGTCGCCGACCCGGCGGCATCTCCTCGACGGGATCGAGCGCGCGACGTCGGTCACGGTCGACTTCCACAAGACCTTCTTCCAGCCGGTGTCGTCGAGCGCGCTCATCGTCCGCGACGCCGCCGACCTCGCCGCCGCGGCGTGGCACGCCGACTACCTCAACCCCGCCGCCGAGGCGGCGGAGGACGACGCCGACCCGAACCAGGTCGACCGCTCGCTGCAGACCACTCGCCGCTTCGACGCGCTCAAGCTGTGGGCGACGCTCCGCGCACTCGGCCCCGACCGCATCGGCCGCCTGCTCGACGACGTGTGCGACCTCGCGATCGAGGTCCGTGCCCTCCTCGACGCCGATGCCGAGCTCCGAGCCGTCGGGACGACGGACCTCAGCACCGTCCTCTTCCGATACGAGCCGGACGGTCTCGACGCCGCGACGGCCGACCGGCTCGTGCCGCTCATCCGGCGCATCCTCTTCCAGTCGGGGCGCGCCATGGTCGCGCGCACCGTCGTCGACGGAGCTCCCTGCCTCAAGCTGACGCTGCTCAACCCGCACGCGACGATCGACGACATCGCCGCGGTGCTCGACCTCGTGCGGGCAACGGCGCACGGCCTGCTCGCGGGCGACGAGCTCGCGACCCGCGAGGAGCCGCCGTGCCGCGACGTCCATCCGCGCCTGCGCCGCGTCGACGCCGCGATCGCCGCAGCAGGGCGCACGACCGCGCGCACGGACGGGGATGCCCGATGACCGCCGTGCACGACCTCGTCTGCGTCGGAATCGGGCCGTTCGGCCTCGGGCTCGCCGCGCTCGCCGACCCGCTCCCCGACGTCGACGCGGTCTTCCTCGACCAGTCCGCGGGGTTCCACTGGCACCCCGGCATGATGATCGACGGCGCGACGATCCAGGTGCCGTTCCTCGCGGACCTCGTGACGATGGCCGATCCCACGTCGCGCTACTCGTTCCTCGCCTTCCTCAAGGCGACGGGGCGGCTCTACCCCTTCTACATCCGGGAGTCGTTCTTCCCCCTCCGGGCGGAGTACGACGAGTACTGCCGCTGGGTCGCCGCCCAGCTGCCCTCGCTCCGCTGGGGCCGCCGGGTCGTCGCCGTGGAGGAGGAGGGCGACCTGCTCGCCGTCCGCGCCGAGGTGCTCGACGCCGCGGGCGCCGTCATGGGCGTCGAGACGCACAGGGCGCGGCACGTCGTCCTCGCCGTGGGCACGAGGCCCGTGCTGCCCGCGGCCATCCGCGATCTGCCGGCCGACGGCCATCCCGTCGTGCACTCGGCCGACTACCTGCCGCACCGCGACGCGCTCGTCGCGAGCGGCGCCGTCACGGTCGTCGGCAGCGGCCAGTCGGCGGCCGAGGTCTACCGCGACCTCCTCGAGACGGGCGTGCGCGTCGACTGGGTGACGCGCTCGCCGCGCTTCTTCCCCATGGAGTACACGAAGCTCACGCTCGAGATGACGTCGCCCGAGTACACCGACCACTACCGCGCCCTGCCGGGTGCGCTGCGCGAGCGGCTCGCGCGCGAGCAGCGCGGCCTGTACAAGGGCATCAGCGGCGACCTCGTCGACGACATCTACGACACGCTCTACCGGCTCTCGGTCGGCGGGCGCCCGGTGCCGACGACGCTCCTCACCGACACCGAGGTCGTCGCCGCGCGCCGCGACGCCGCGACGGGCGACACCGTGCTCGACCTGCGCCATGCGCAGCTCGACCGCCGCCACGAGCACCGCACGAGAGCGGTCGTGGCCGCGACGGGATACCGCGCCGCGACGCCGCCGTTCCTCGCGCCCGTCGCGCATCGCGTGCGGGTCGACGACCTCGGCCGGCTCGACGTGTCGCGCGACTACGCGGTCGACGATGCGCACCGCATCCACGTGCTGAACGGCGAGGAGCACACGCACGGCGTCACGGCGCCCGACCTCGGGTTCGGGCCGTGGCGCGCGTCGGTGGTGCTCGCCGCCGTCACGGGCCGCGAGCCCTACGCGATCGAGCGCCGCATCGCGTTCCAGACGTTCGGGCTGCCCGACACGGCACCGGAAGACGCACCGGGAGACGATCCCGCCGACCTGCTCCTGGAGGCCGCACGATGACCCTCACGACCATCCTCGCCCCGACGCTCGAGCCGGTCGATCCCGCACGCGACGCCGCCGACGTGCAGGCATGGCTCGCCGCCGCGCCGTTCTGGGAGATGACGGACCGCACGCCCGATCAGGTGCGCGCCTACCTCGCGTCCGTCGTGTCCGATGCGGCCCAGAGCGGATGGCTCGGGCGCGTCGACGGGGAGCCCGCGTTCTACGTCGAGACGTACGCGCCGGCCTCGCTGCTCCCGGCCGACGTGTTCGACGCGCGCCCCGGCGACCTCGGCATGCACCTCCTCGTCGCGCCCCCGGCCGCCGACCCGGTTCCCGGGTTCACCTCCGCCGTCATGGCGGCTGTCATGCGGCACTGCTTCGCGCAGGGCGTCGACCGCGTCGTCGTCGAGCCGGATGCCCGCAACACGGCCATCCTCGCGAAGAACGCCGCGGCCGGGTTCCGCGTCGTCGGCGAGATCGACCTCGTCACGGAGGGCCACGCGAAGCGCGCGGCGCTCAGCGTGTGCACGCGCGACGACTTCGCGGCCAGCCCGCTCGGCGGCGGAGAAGACCCGTTCCCGCACCTGCGCCCCGACCTCGCCGAGGCGGCGCATCGGCACCTCGTCGCGAAGGCCCTCTCCGAGCTGTCGCACGAGCGGATCCTCGCGCCCGAGCCGGCCGACGACCTCGGCGACGGATGGCGGCGGCTCGCGGCGGGCGCGTCGACCTACGTCTTCCGCGCGCGCGTGATTCCCCTCGAGCACTGGCTGGTGGACGCGGAGTCGATCCGCCGGGAGGGCGCGCGCACGCACCTCGACGTGCTCGAGCTCGTCGTCGAGCTGCAGGACGTGCTGGGCATCCCCGACGCCCTGCTCTCGACCTACCTGGAGGAGCTCGCGTCGACGCTGGCGGGAGCCGCGGCCAAGCGCCACGGCGCCGCGCCGTCGAGCGCCGACCTGCTCGACGCCTCGTTCCAGGAGGTCGAGGCGGCCATGACGGAGGGCCATCCCGGATTCCTCGCGAACAACGGCCGCATCGGGTTCTCCCTGTCCGACTACCGCGCCTACGCACCCGAGACGGGAGCCCGCACGCGGCTCGTGTGGGTCGCGGCGGCGCGCGAGCACGCGCACCTCGCCCTCGGCGAGGGGCTCGACGAGCGGTCCCATCTCGAGGCGGCGCTCACGCCCGATGAGCGCAGGGTCTTCGCCGAACGCCTCGCCGACCGCGGTCATGACCCCGACGCCTTCCACTTCCTGCCCGTCCATCCGTGGCAGGCCGAGCACCGCCTGCCCGTCACGTTCGCCGCCGACGTCGCGCGCGGCGATCTCGTGCCGCTCGGGCGCACGGCCGACGAGTACCAGCCGCAGCAGTCCATCCGCACGTTCTTCAACCGCACGCGGCCGGGCGCCCCGTACGTGAAGGTGGCGCTCGCCATCCAGAACATGGGCTTCCTCCGCGGGCTGTCGCCGCAGTACATGCGCGACACACCCGCCATCAACGACTGGGTCGCGCGGCTCGTCTCACGCGACCGGGGCTTCGCCGACGCGGGGTTCCGCGTTCTGCGCGAACGGGCGGCGGTGGGCTACACGGGCGACGTCTACCACGCCACCCGCGCGACGAACCCGCACCGCAAGATGCTCGCGGCGCTGTGGCGCGAGAACCCCGTGCCCCTGCTCGCGGAGGGCGAGCGCCTCGTCACGATGGCCTCGCTGCTGCACCGCGACCACGAGAGCGCCGCCTATGCGACGGCGCTCGTGCGCGCGTCGGGGCTCGCGCCATCCGACTGGGTGCGCGCCTACCTCCGCGCGTATCTGCGCCCGCTCGTGCACGCCCTGCTCGCCCACGACCTCGCGTTCATGCCGCACGGCGAGAACCTCATCCTCGTGCTGACCGATCACGCCGTGTCGGGCGCGTTCATGAAGGACATCGGCGAGGAGGTCGCCGTGCTCGGAGCGCGCGCCCTCCCGCCGGGGATCGACCGCATCGTGCACGAGACCCCGGGGCGAGAGAAGGCGCTCGCCATCTTCACCGACGTGTTCGACGGCGTGCTGCGCCATCTGTCAGCCATCCTCGACGCCGACGGCGTGCTGCCGGCCGATGCGTTCTGGCGTCTCGTCGCCGAGTGCCTCGACGAATACGAGGCCGAGCACCCGGATGGCGCGCGCGGCCTCTCGGGCGACGTCGACCTGCGCGCGCACACCTTCGCGCATTCGTGCCTCAACCGCCTGCAGCTGCGCAACACCCTGCAGATGGTCGACATCGCCAATCAGTCGGAGTCGCTGCTCTACGCGGGCGAGATGCCGAACCCCGTCGCACGGGCGTGAGACGGCGTCCCCCGGGGCGGGTCCCCGGGGGACGTTCCCAGGGGGACGTTCCCTAGACTGGGACTCGTCCCTTCGCACGTACGAGGTCCCACCATGCCCGCAGGCAAGCCGTTCGCGCCGAGCACGCGCCACGTGCAGGTGCTGCGCGCGCTGATCGCGGCGCTCGCCGCGCTCATGATCACGTTCTCGCCCGACCACTCCGCGACCGTGGGGCTCTCGGTCTTCAGCGGATGGGCCATCGCGACTGCCGTCGTCCTCGGGCTCGGCGCCTGGATGGTCGTGCCCGCGGGCGCGCGCACCGTGCCGACGCTGCTCGCCGTCGCGTACCTCGTCGCGGGGATGGCCGCCGGCGTCTCGAGCATGCGCGGCACGCTCCTCTACTTCGTCGTGCTCGTCGCGTGGGGCGTCGTCGCCGGCGCCCTGGAGACTGGCCTCGGCATCGCGCAGCGCCGCCGCGGCGACGGGGCGGCCGCGCGCGACACGCTCACGATCGGCATCCTGACGATCGTCGTCGCCGCAGCGACCCTCCTCGTGCCCTCGGGATACTCGCTCGAGTACTTCATCGAGGATGCGGGACGCAGCTTCACCCTCACGGGCGAGATCATCGCCGTCGGCCTGTTCGGGGGCTACGCGGCCATCGTCGCGGTGTTCCTCGCGATCGCCGGCTTCTCGCCCGCCGTCGCGGCGAACGCCGCACCCGTCAGCGGGTCGCCGGCCCGCACCCCGGAGGACCGTCCGTGACCGACAAGCCCACCCGCCGCGCCCTCATGCGCCCCGTCCAGCTGCTCGCCGTCGCGTTCGGCTCGGCGGTGTTCGCGCTGCTCGTCGGGGCCATGTCGATGGGCGCCTTCACCGCTCAGCCGGGCGAGGTCATCGCGCAGGCGTGGACGGTCGCGTCGATCATCGCGGGCGTCGTGTTCATCGTCGTGCTGCTCGTCGTCGCGATGCTGCTGCTCGTCGTCGACCCGGCCGACGTCACGAAGACGATCGACCGGCCCGTGCTGCTGCCGGACGACGAGCCGGAGAGCCGGCAGGGCTGATCCGCTCGAGACGGCGTGTGACGCGGCCGCGGCCGGAGCCTCGCGGGCGCGCATAGCCTGAGAGGGTGACCGCCCCCGACGTCAACGCCCTCCTCCGTCAGCGCTACGGCGCGAGCGCTCCCGTGCTGGCCGACCCGGCCATCCTCTCGTCGGAGGCGCTCGCCCTCCTCCTTCGCCACCGGTCGGTGCGATCGTTCGCCGACGCGCCCGTCACGGACGAGCACGTCACGGCGATCACGGCCGCTGCGCAGTCGGCCGCCAGCTCGTCGAACAATCAGTCGTGGAGCGTCGTGGAGGTGCGCGACGCCGACCGCCGCGCCCGCCTGGTCTCGGAGGCCGGCGGCAGCGCGCTCATCGCCGATGCCCCGGTCGTGCTGCTGTTCGTCGCCGACTGGGCGCGGGCGTCGGACATCGCCGGATGGCACGGCGAGCCCGCCGAGGCGGCCGCGTACCTCGAGAGCACGCTCGTCGGCTTCGTCGACGCGGGCATCGCCGCGCAGAGCGCGGTCGTGGCGGCCGAGGCGCTCGGGCTCGGCACGGTCTACCTCGGCTCGCTGCGCACGCGACCCGAGGTCTCGGCCGACGAGATCGGCCTGCCGGACGGTGCGGCGGTCGCCTTCGGCGTGGCGATCGGATGGCCAGACCCGGCCGACACGGCCGGCATCAAGCCGCGCCTGCCGCAGCGCGCCGTCCGCTCGCGCGAGCGCTATCGGCCGATCGCCCGCGAGGACGTGGAGGCGTACGAGCGCGAGCTCGCCGCCTACAACGCGACGCAGGGGCGCGCGGGCAGCTGGATCGCGCAGGTCGTCGCGCGCGTGCGCGACGTGAGGGGCCTGCACGGCCGGGAGAATGCCCGCGCCGCGCTCGAGCGCCGCGGCCTGCCCTCGCGCTGATCGGGGCCGTCCCGCGAGCGCGGGCATTCCGCCTCAGAACCGCGAGGAGCTGCCCGATCCCGAGAAGCTGCCGCCGCTCGCGCCGTAGCCGATCGTGCTGCCGCCCCCGAACGACGACGAGCTCGCGCTGCGCGACGTCTCGACCTCGCTGACACCCGCGGAGTACCCGGCCGCGAACGACACCGGGCTCCAGTAGTAGCCGGGGGTCGAGACGGTGTCGAGGATCGAGCCCGACCTCGCGCGGCCCGTGCGGCGCTGCTGCTCGAACTGCTCCTCCATGGCCTCGCGCTCGGTCTCGTCGTCGGCGTAGACGGAGATCATGGCGCGCGAGTGCTCGATGAGCAGCTCGGAGAGGCGCTCGCGCAGCCCCTCGAGCGCCCGCATGGCGTCGCCCGGCTCGAGGGATGCGTCGCGCAGACCCGCCCCCAGGCGCTCGATCTCGGCGTCGGCCGTCGCCGCGAACGCCGTGAGCGCCTGCATCGACGGCAGCCCGGCCGCCCCCTCCTGCGCGAGGTCGGGGATCGCGGCGAGGTCGTCTCGGACGGGGTCGATCTGCGCCGCCCAGGCGCGCTCCCACGTGGGCGCCTTCGTGAGCAGCGCGGCGGCGTTGACGATGGCGTCGTCGACGAAGTCCATGTCGGCGGTCTCGTCGGCGAAGGCGGTGGCGGTGCGCACGGCGGCCGAGCGCGATCTCTCCTTCTTCTCGAACCCGTCGAGGCGGTTCCGCTCCTCCACGGCCGCGTGGTAGCGGCGCGAGAAGTCGGCGAACCGCTGCTCGAGCCGCTGGGCGTACGGAGACTCCGCCGGCAGGGTGCGTGCCGCGAGCTCGGTCGTGTCGAGGTCCATCGTGACGGTCGTGAGGTGCGTCGTGCCGCGCTCGAGCTGCTCCGCGAAGCGCGACCGCCGGCTGGAGCGGACGAAGAGCACGATCATGCCGGTCGCGGCCGCTGCTCCTCCGCCGACCCATGCGGTGCCGATGACGGCGGGCGAGGCGTACCAGGGGCGCGCGACGATGTCGGCGGCCGACGCGACGCCCGCGATCATCCCCTCCGTCCACCGGCCGGAGGCGAACTCCTCCTTGGCGGCGTCCTGGATGGCGGTCTGGTCGGGTTGCGCGACGGCGAGGTCCTCGCCGAAGTAGGTGCCGACCTGCCGGCCGTCGGGATCGAGGGCGAGGATGAAGAGGCCGTCGGCCCACTTCTGGCCGTCGTCCGAGATCCACTCCGGATGGCTGTCGCGCGCGTAGGCGAGCACGAGCTCGTTCATGTTGTCGGAGGCCGTGCCGCGGTACGTGTAGAGCACGACCGTCGTCGGCACGCGGAAGTCGACCTCGGCCAGCTCCTCCTCGATCTGTGGGAGGTACAGCGTCCCCGCCGTGTCCTCCACCACGAGGTCGCCGTCGGCCGTCTCGACCGCCTGCGCCGGTGCGGCGCCGAGCACCACCAGCATCGCGGCCGCCAGCACCGCTCGCGTCCATCGGAACATGAGACCTCCCCCTGGTCGCTGTCGCCTCCACCCTAGGCGGGCGGGCGAGCGGGGGCATCCGCCGTGCGACGGAGGCCGCGAGCGACCAGAGCTCAGCACTCCTGCGCGATGTCGTCGGGAGCCGACACGCGCACGTCCTCGCCCCATCCGGCGAAGGCGAACCGACCGTCGCCCGAGGCGTCGCCCGCGACGAACTCCTGCGGCAGCGGGGCCCCCACGGCGGCCACCGTCATGGTGCCGGTCGGCGTCTCGCTGCCGCCCACCACGACGTCGGTCGTCGCGGCGTCGGCAGGCGGCACCATGACCGACACCTCCTCGGCGCCGCGCAGGAGCTCGGCGACGAGCTGCGACGGATCGAGCAGCGGCTGCCAGTCGTCGAGAGCGGCCGTGGAGGCGAGGCACACGTAGCCCTCGCGCGCGGCCGCGACGCCGCTGCGTTCGGCGAACGCGTCGTTGCCGCGCACGTAGGTCGCGCCATCCGCGACCACCACGTCGACCGCGAGGTCGCCTGCGGCGAGCGAGGCGCGGAAGCGCTCCGGGTCGCCCGCGAACGACACCGTCAGCGCGCGCCCCGCGTACGGCGCCGCCTCCGGATCGTCGGGCACGACGAGCTCCGTGAACACGCCCTCGTACGTCACGTCGCCGGCTGCGCGCACGGCCTCGGCGATCTCGGCGATCGCCGTGTCGCCCGACACGAGCCAGATGCCGTTGCCCGGATGGTCGGGGTCGTACGCCTCGACGTCGACGCCCGCCGGGGGCTCGGCCTCGACCCCCGCGGGCCCGGAGCATCCCGCGAGCAGGAGCGTCACAGCGAGCCCCGCGGCGGCCGCCCACCGGGGCGCGGGTGTCATCGTGCCGCCTGGGCCACGCACACGCTCTGCGCCCCCTCGCGCGCGAGCGCCGCCGCGTCGAGCGCGACCGGCTGGTCGGCGTAGGCGGCGCTGCGCACCACGAAGCACGTGTCGCTTTCGAACAACCCGGCCGACTGCGGCAGCCACGCCTCCGTGCTGCGCACGACGAACTGGCTGAGATCCGTCGCCGTGCCGTCGCCGTGCACCGCGTACAGGCTGTACGCCGCATCGGGTCCCGACCAGTCGACGTGCGCATTGCCGTCGTCGAGCGCGAGAGCGATGTCGGAGACGACGACCGCGCTCGACGTGACGGCGCCCACGATCATCCAGGCCGCCATCCCGCCCATCGCGAGCACGGTGAGGATGCTCGACACGAGGAACGCGGGGTGCAGCCACCAGCGCCTCGCGCGCTGCTGGCGCGCCGTGAGCTCGGGGAGCGGCCATCCGCCGCGTCCCAGCGCGGGCTTCGCGTCCACCGCGCGCAGGCGCGTGCGGCCGGGCTCGTCGCCGACCGTCGCGGTTCGGGTGTCGGATGGCGCGTTCATAGGATCGCGACGATTCTCGCGCACCCGGAGGGGCATCGCGGTGGGGAGTAGTGCCCCGTTCCGATCCGGGCAGACCGGCCTAGCATGGGACACCGCCGGTCGGTCGAGGAAGGAGCGTGGCATGCGCCGCCGTTTCGCCGTCCTCGCGCTCGCCGCCGTCCTCGTCTCCGCGGCGGCCGCGACACCCGTCGCCGCCTACACGGGCCCGAACGCCGTGGCCGTGCCGTATCTCGACGAGAAGGCGGTCTCCCTGCCGCAGGGGTGGACCATCACGGACTGCGCGCCGATCACCGCCGCGTCACCGCTCGTCGTCGCCTGCGCGGCCGACGGGTTCCTGCTGCGCGCCGACTCCTACGACCCCGACTACGGGCAGGACGTCGTGCCTGTTCCCATGACGAACGGCCGCACGACGACGACCATGGAGTACGTGGTCACACTCGAGGCCCCCGAGCAGCCGACCGTCGCCGACCTGTCGTACGCCCATCCCGTCGCGGCGGGCGGCGCGATGCTCCTCCCGCTGAGCGACCTCGATGCCGCGTGCCTCGTGTGCGGAGGGGGAGCGCGCCTCGAGGTCTTCTCGGTCTCGCCCTCCGCGGCGGCCGAGGTCACGGCCACCGAGACCCATCTCATCGTCCGCCCGCGCGCGTCGTTCGACGGACCCCTGGAGGTGACGATCCGCGTCGCCGACGAGTTTGGAACGTGGTCGGAGCCGGCGACCATCGCCATCCCCGTCTACCGGGCGGACAGCGCGCCCGTCGCCCAGGCGGTGCGGCTCCCGCTGCCCACGGACACGACGGCGATCGACCTCGCCGCGCTCGTGCAGACCACGGTCGACGGGCCCGTGTCGCTCGTCGGCTGCGGCGAGGCGCTGCACGGCGTCGTCGCGTGCGGTGCCGACGGCACCGCCCGCTACACGCCGCGCCCCGGCGTCTCGGCCGACCAGTTCTCCTTCCATGTCGCACAGGGCGGCGCGCAGGCGACCGGCTCCGTCACCTTCGTCGGCTCCGACACCGGCATCCCCGACGACGGCCCCGCCGCGACGCAGCCCGTCGAGCCGGCGGAGCGCGTGCCGCGCGCCGAGCTCGAGGCAGCGCAGCAGGCCGAGCGCGACAAGGAGGCCGAGGCCGCGGAGGCCGCGGGGGAGGAGCCGCCCGCCGACGACGAGGACGTCGCGCTCATCGGCCTGCGCGTCCCCCTGGTCCTCCAGCCCCGTACGCCCGTCGAGCAGACCGGGCAGGCCGTCGGCGCCTTCGACGCGCTGCGGTCGCTGCTCGACCGGGTGGGGGCGCGATGACCCCCGCACGCCATCGACGAGAGGACCCGAACGGATGACCGTGCGCCTGACCCTGCGGACGTCGCCCACCGAGGACAGCTCGTGGATGCTCGACGTCGACGAGGCCACGACCGTCGGCGAGGTCGCCGAGTCGCTCGGCGTGAGCCCGCAGCTCCTCGACCCCGCAGCCGGCGATGCGACCCCGCTCGCGGCGTCGGCGCTCGTGTCGGGCGCGATCGTCCCGCCACCCGGGGCCGACGAGCCGCCGGCCGGCACCGTGCGCCTCGAGATCGTCGGCGGCCCGTTCGCCGGGCGCTCGGTCCCCCTCGAGCGCGGCCAGTCGCTCACTCTCGGCAGCGGCGATGCCGACGACGTGCGCGTCGCCGACCCGTCGCTCGCGGCGGGGCACGTGACGATCCAGATCGGGCTCGGCGAGCCATCCGACCCCCTGCTCGCGACCATCGCCCCTGCGCCCGGTGCCGTCGTCCGCGTCAACGACACCCTCGTCACGGCCCCCGAGCGCATCGTGCCCGCCGACCTCGTCCACCTCGGCAGCCTCATCGTGCGCATCGGCATCGCGCCGCGCTCCGACGCCGACCTCACCGACGCCGCCGGCGTCCGCGGCTTCAACCGGCCGTCGCGCGTTCCCGCTCAGGCCGCGCAGCCCGCCATCCCCCTGCCCGGCGACAAGCCGGAGGACCAGGACCAGTCGCCGCTGCCGTGGCTCTCGGCCGTCATCCCCGTCGTGCTCGGCGTGACCATGGCCATCCTCTTCCAGCGCCCCGTCATGCTGCTCATGGCGGCCGCGAGCCCGATCATGGTCGTCGGCTCGTTCCTCACGCAGCGCAAGCTCGCCAAGAAGAAGGGCCTCAAGACAGAGCAGCAGTGGATCGAGGAGGTCAAGCGGGCGGGAGAGCGGGTGCGCGACCTCGTGAAGCGGCAGCGCCTGACGGCCTGGTACCGGCTGCCCGACCCCGTCGTCGTGCGCGACATCGTGCTGCGCCCCCTCTCCCGCCTGTGGGAGCGTCGCAAGGCCGACGTCGACGCCATGGCGCTGCGCGTCGGCGTCACCGAGATCGACCTCGACGTCCGGTTCGAGGGCGGCGGCCGGGACCGCGGCGCCGAGCAGCGCGTCGGCGTCGGCCCCGCCCCCGTCGCCGCCGACGCGCGCGCCGGCGTCATCGGCATCGCCGGCCCCGCAGACGCCGTGCGCTCGCTCGCCCGGTCGATGGTGCTGTCGTTCGCCGCGCTGCGCAGCCCCCGCGACGCCGAGGTCATCGTGCTGTGCGACGACGGCGGCGAGGGCGACTGGGGCTGGGCGGGATGGCTGCCGCACGCCCAGTCGGCCGCGCACGTGCCCGCGCTCGTCGGCAACGACGACGACACGCGCCGCGAGCGGCTGCGCGAGATCGCCGTCGCGCTCGACGTGCGCATGCGGATGGCCGGCCAGCGCGGCTACGAGGCGCCCACCGACGTGCTCGTCGTCGTCGACGGCGCCCGCCGCTTCCGCATGCTGCCGGGCATGGTGCCGCTGCTCGAGCACGGCGCGCAGCACGGCATCCACGTGCTCGCCCTCGACAGCGACCGGTCGCGCCTGCCCGAGGAGGCGACGAGCGTCGTGGTCGTCGACCCGGCCGACCCGTCCATGGCGTCGCTGGAGCGACCGGGCGGATGGTTCCCCTCCGTCCTCCTCGACGGGGCCGATGTCGCCTCCTGCGAGCGGATGGCGAGGGCGCTGTGCGCGCTCGAGCACGTCTCGGGGGTCGGCGACGAGGCCATGCTCCCGACGAGCGTGCGGATGGTCGACCTTCTCGGCATCGACCTCGACGACGCGGCCCCGCTCGTACGGAGGTGGACGGCGCAGCCGCGCAACACGTACGTCGTCGTGGGCGCGAACGCCGACGGCGAGTTCGCGCTGGACATCTCGCGCGACGGCCCCCACGCGCTCGTGGCCGGCACGACCGGCTCCGGCAAGTCGGAGTTCCTGCAGGCGCTCGTCGTCGGACTCGCGATGGCCAACCGGCCCGACGCTCTGAACTTCGTGCTCATCGACTACAAGGGCGGATCGGCCTTCGCGGACTGCGAGCGCCTGCCCCACACGGTCGGCATGGTCACGAACCTCGACGCGCGCGAGACGGAGCGCGCGCTCGCCTCGCTCGACGCCGAGCTCAAGCGCCGCGAGCAGGTGCTGCGGGAGATGGCCGCGAAGGACATCGACGCCGCGTGGGCGAAGGACGCCGAGACCGCCGCCCGTCGGGGCCTTGCGCGCCTCATGATCGTCATCGACGAGTTCGCGGAGCTGCGCACCGAGCTGCCCGAGTTCATCGACGGCCTCGTGCGCATCGCGCGCGTCGGACGCTCGCTGGGCGTCAACCTCGTGCTCGCCACGCAGCGGCCATCCGGCGTCGTGACACCCGAGATGCAGTCGAACATCAACCTGCGCGTCGCACTGCGGGTGACCGACCGCGGCGACTCGTCGGATGTGCTCGGCTCGGGCGAGGCGGCGCTCATCAGCCCGTCGACGCCGGGACGCGGCTTCGTGCGCCTCGGTCCGTCGACGGCGCCCGCCGGCTTCCAGACGGCGCGCGTCGCGGGCATCCGCCCCGGCGCCGTGCGCACGGCGAAGGTGCTGCCGCCCAAGGCACCCCTCGCGTGGGACGCGCTCGGGTTCCCCGTGAAGTATCCGCCCGCGTCGGGCGCGCACGCCGACAACAACGATCACGACGACACCGACCTGCGGGCCCTCGTCGGCCTCGTCAGCGCGGCGACCGATGCGCTCGGGATCGCGAAGAACCCCAGCCCGTGGCTCATGCCCCTGCCGCTCACGCTGCCCGTCGAGCGCTTCGAGGCGGAGCCGCGCGGCGAGACGGAGGTCGTGCTCGGCCTCGAGGACGTGCCCAGGGCGCAGGCGCAGCGCACGCTCGTGTGGGATGTCGCCTCCGGCTCGCACCTGCTCTTCGCGGGCGGGGCGATGTCGGGGCGCACGACGGCTCTGCGCACCGTGCTCGCCCAGGTCGTCGAGCGGATGGACCCCGGCCACGTCCACCTCTACGTCGCCGACTTCGGCAACGGCGCGCTGCTGCCGCTCGCCGACGCCCCGCACTGCGGCGCCGTGGTCACGCAGCTCGACGCCGACCGGCTGCCGCGGCTCATGCAACGGCTGCTGGAGGACCTCGCACGCCGGCAGGCCGTGCTGTCGGCGGCGGGTGTCGGTCACATCTCGGAGCAGCGCCGATCCGCCGCGGCGGGCAAAGCGCTGCCGTATGCGATCGTCGCGGTCGACGGATGGGAGCGGATGCTGTCGTCGATGACGCCCGAGCAACTGCTCGCCTTCCGCGAGCAGTTCATCCGGCTGCTGCGCGAGGGCCCGGCCGTGGGCGTGCGCATCGTGATGACGGGCGATCGCGGGGTGTTCGGAGACAAGGTGGCCGCGTTCATCGACGCGCAGTACGTGCTGCCCGTGCGAGACATCTCGGACTACCGCGCCGCGGGCATCCATGCGAAGGACGTGCCGCTGAACCTGCCGCCCGGCCGCGTGCTCTTCGGCGTCGACGCGGCGGAGGCCCAGCTCGCCGTGCTCGGACGCGACACGGGAGGCGAGGCGCAGACGACCGCGCTCCGGCGCGTCGTGGAGCGCGTGCGCGATGCGTTCGACGACGCCGGCACGGTGCGGGCGTCCGAGCCGTTCCGCGTCGACCCGCTGCCGCGCTACCTGGCGGCGTCGGCCATCCGCGACCTGCCGATCGCGGAGGGCGACGATGCGGCGGGCATCGTCGTCGCGGTCGGCGGCGACCGGCTCGCGCGGTACACGCTCGCGTGGCCGGCCGACGGCGGGTTCGTCGTGTCGGGGACACGGCGCTCCGGCCGGTCGTCGACGCTCGCGCACATCGTGCGCCAGCTCGCCGACCGGGGCGATGCGACGGTCGTCGTCGCGCCGCGCCCGTCGGTGCTCACCGAGCTCGCGGCGTCGAGAGGGGTGCCCGTCGTCACGCGCACGGATCTCACGCCGATGGAGCTCGAGGACGTGCTCGCACCGTACCCGGGCCTCGTCACCGTCGTCGTCGACGACGTCGAGCAGCTCAAGAACGCGCCCCTCGACCACGCCCTCACGGGCATCCGACACCGGGCGGCGTTCATCGTCTCGGTCGACGCCGAGTCGACGTCGACGCTGTTCGGCGGGCCGTTCGTCGAGGCGAAGCGCTCGCGGCGTGCGCTCGTGCTGCGCCCGGAGGCGGCGCTCTACGGCACGCAGGTGGCGGGCGCGGCCATCCCGAAGTTCCTGCTCGGACAGGTGCCGACCGGCGGCGGCGTGCTCGCGACGCCCCGTGGATGGCTGCCCGTGCGCGTCCCCGACATCCTGCAGTGAGGAGCTGACATGGCCTCCGCCCGGTGCGCGTACTGCGCCGCGACCCTCGAACCCAGCAGCATGTACTGCCTCGGCTGCGGGCAGCTGATCCTCGCGGCGCGCGACGGCGCCGACGGCCTGGACGACGGCTGGGCGGTGGCGCCGAAGCCGCGTGCAGGAGCGGGTGGTGCTGCGGCGGGTGGGGGTGTTGCGGGTGGTGCTGCGGGTGGTGCTGCGGCGGCGGGTGGTGCTGTTGCGGGTGGTGCGCCTGCGGGAGCGGCGTCTGCGGGGGCGGCGTCTGCGGGGGCGGCGTCTGCGGTGCCGGCGGACGCCGTGCCGGGGGATGCGGGATCCGTGGGCGCGGGGCCATCCGCCCCGCTGTCCCGGGCGGCGGCGCGTTCGCGGACGACGTGGGGCGAGCGCGTGCGGCTGCGTTTCTCGACGGGTGAGGACGTCGTCATCGCGGGCGACGCGGTGGTGGGGCGCAAGCCAGAGCAGACGGCGGCGACGCTCGGAGCCCAGGCGGTCGAGATCGCCGATGCGACGCGCTCGATGTCGCGCGTGCACCTCTATCTGCACCTCGACGAGCGCGGCGCGCTGCGGGCAGCGGATGCCGGATCGGGCAACGGCTCGTCGGTGCTGCGCGGCGAGCGGACGATCCCGCTGCCCGCCGATGGCGACCGGTTCGACCTGCAGCCCGGCGACGTCGTGCGCATCGGCGACGTGCTCGTGACGCCGTCCGCCGCCTGAGTCGGCCGGCCGGGGCGTCGGCACGGTTCTCTCCCCGCCCGCGTCTCTCTCCCCGCCCGCGTCGCAGTTCGCGTCCTCTGCGGCGGGTTTGGGGGCGGGAGATGCGACCTGGGTGGGGGCGCTTCTCCTCTGGGTTGCGGTTCGCGTCCTCCGCGGGCGGTTTGGGGGCGGGAGTTGCGACCTGGGTGGGGTGTCTTCCCCTCGGGGTTGCAGTTGGCGTCCTGTACGGGGGGTTTCGGGGCGGGAGGTGCGACCTGGGTGTGGTGTCTTCCCCTCGGGGTTGCAGTTGGCGTCCTGTACGGCGGGTTTCGGGGCGGGAGTTGCGACCTGGGTGGGGTGTCGTCTCCCCGGGGTTGCAGTTGGCGTCGTTTACGGCGGGTTTGGGGCGGGATGGCCGGTGTCAGACGCGGGCGCGGAGCGCGGCGCGGACGCGGCGGACGAGCTCGCGCGGCTCGGCGAACAGCGGCGCGGTGACCTCGATGACGATCCAGCCCGCCGCCCGGAGAGCCGCGATGCGCTCGACGTCGGCCGCCCATGCCGCACCGTGGACCATCCCGAGATACTCGACCGCGACGCGCTGAGCGCGGTAGGCCATGTCGACGCAACCGAGGAAGCGTCCGGTGTCGTCGAACACGTCGACATTGAGCTCGGGCTCAGGAAGACCTCGCGAGACGAGCTCGAAGCGGACGATCGACTCCCGCGGCGACCAGGCGTCCAGGCGGATCCACCCGATCGCCTCGCGCAGGCCGACGATCCCCCTCCAGCGCCCGGAATCCATGGCGCTTCGCAGCTGGGCGATCGTCGCGAGGGGCGCACGACCCGCGTCGGGACGCCCGACGCCCTCGCGCCACACGCGGCAGAAGTAGTCGCCGAGGGCGATGAGATCGGGCATCCGCAAGGTGCCGAGGCTCGCCCATGTCGTCGCGGGCGATGTGAGCAGGAGCCCGTCGTGCTCGCGCAGCTGCGTCATCTCGGCCTGCATCCGATGTCGGATGACGCCCGCCGCCCGCGGGAGCGCATCCGGTTCGATCGCTCCGACGTGCACGCCGAGGTCGCGCTCCTGCGCGACGCGGCCATCCGGCGTGAATCCGACGGGAAGCGGGCCGCCCCAGGCCGACGCCGCCGTCTCCCGGCAGAAGAAGTGGCCGGGTTTCAGCCGGGGGACGTAGGCGCGGGCCATCCGCACCCGCTCTATGCGCTGGCGCTCATACGGGTCTTCGACCGCGACGGGCTCGCTGGGCCTCCTGCGGACCCCGCGGAACGGCCGCTCGAGGTCGGCGGCGCGGAGACGCTTCTCGCCGACCCCCGCCGCCACCGCATCGCGCACCGCGAACGCGTCGCCGAGATGGATGGGGATGTCGCTCCGTCGTCGCGTCATGCCGACACCGTGGCACGTCCGCGCGACGCGCCTCGGAAATTGTCCACAGGCCGCTGTCGTCGCCCGCGACGCCCGCCTCCAGGTGTCGATTTCCGGCCTGAATCGGCCGACACGGGCCGCGAACTGCGACCTGGGTGAGAGTGGCTGTTCTCCAGGTGTCGATTTCCGGCCTGAACTGGCCGACACGGGCCGCGAACGGCGACCTGGGTGAGAGTGGCTGTTCTCCAGGTGTCGATTTCCGGCCTGAACTGGCCGACACGGGCCGCGAACGGCGACCTGGGCGAGAGTGGCCGATCTCCGGGTGGCGGTTTCGGGCCTGAACTGGCCGACACGGGCCGCGAACTGCGACCTGCGCGAGAAGGGATGAGGGCGGTAAGGGATGAAAGTGAGGGCGGGAAGGACGAGAGGAAGACGGATGGCGGCGGGCCGCCGGTTGGGCACTCCTCCCCACAGACGGATCGGACTCCCGTGGTTACCGTGAAGGAGGCCCGCGCACCGGGCCGGGGGATCATCGTCTTCACCGGGAGGAACGAAATGGCAGAGATCAAGGTCACATCCGAGTCGCTCGCCAGCGTCGCGGGGCAGCTCTCGAGCGGATCGCAGTCGATCGAGTCGCAGCTGTCGAACCTCAAGTCGCTCGTCGAGGGGCTCATCGCGGGCGACTGGAACGGCCAGGCGTCGCAGAGCTTCAACGAGCTGTACTCGCAGTGGGATCAGGCGGGCATCCAGTTGAAGGAGTCGCTGCAGGGCATCAGCGACCTCCTCAACCAGGCCGCCCTGTCGTACGAGGACAGCGAGTCGGCCATCGCGGCGACCTTCAACGGCTGACCCGTCGCGGTCGGCGGCTCTGCGCTGCCGACCGCGCCTGCGGAGGGGGACCACATGGTGCAGTTCAGGGTTCGGGCCGAGTCGCTCGCCGAAGTGGCGGGGCTGCTCGGCTCCGTCATCGCGACGTTCGACGGGCACGTGTCGGGCGCGGATGCCCAGGTGCAGAACGCTCTGCAGAACTGGAAGGGCGCCGACGCCGACTCGTTCCAGCAGAACTGGACGCGGTTCGTCGCACTCTCGGAGCAGGTGCGCCTCGCGCTCACCGGGCTGCAGGGCGGGCTCGTCGCGGCGGGCGCCGGCTACGACACCACCGAGGCGGGCCTGCGCAAGGCCATGACCCAGACCATCCCCACCATGCAGGGACTGCGCAAGCACGCCGTCCAGTTCGAGGAGGGCGTCGCCCGGGGCGAAGCCCGAGCCGAGGACATGGCCGAGTTCTTCGGACGCGACTACGCGGGCGACGACGAGGTCGAGCGGTTCGGCGGCGGAGCCGTCACGGGCTCCAAGGGCCGCTACAGCGGCGGGGGAGCGGGCGACACCGACGGCGACGGCGACGACGACGGGATCGGCACGACGCCGTTCCTGTCGGACGAGTCGGTCGGGGAGCTGACGGGCGACGACTCCTCCGGCGACGGCTTCACCGAGACAGACGACGGCGTCGTCCAGGCTCCGGACGACGCCACGGATGGCGCGGCACCGGACGGCGCGGCACCGGACGGCGCGGCGCCGGAGGTGCCCGCCGCGGTCGTCGACTCGCTTCCGGCGGAGGCGCCGCCCGCGCCCGACTCGTCGATCCACGAGGCGCGGATCGAGGCGACACCCGCCGCGTTCGAGCCGCAGCCGTCGGGCGAGACCGCGTATGCCGCGCACGACATGCGTGGAGACCATGCGGGCGGGATCGACTTCGGTCCGCAGCCGGCGACGGCCGAGGGCACGGTGCCCGCCGATCTCCGCGCAGGTGACGCGCCCGTGTTCGAGTTCAGCGTCGACGCGATGGACGCGTCAGACGGCGAGGGGGACCGATGACCGACCAGCAGGCCGATGTGGCGGAGCTGCAGGCGCTCGAGCAGGCGATGACCGCGCTCGTGGGCTACTGCGACGCGCTCCGCAGCGGTGCGTCCGGCTTCGCGTACATGCTCCCGAACGACTGGCAGGGCCCCGCCATGCAGGCGTTCCTCGGTGCGTTCAACGCGTGGGCGCTGGGCGCCGAGGCGATGCGGATGAGCGCCGAGGGGCTGCAGCAGCAGGTCCATTCTGCGAAGACGTCGTACGAGGGCGCCATCGCCTCGCTCGACCAGTACGCGACCTCGATCGAGCAGGCGATGTCGGCATGAGCGGCACCCAGGTCAAGATCACCGCGGCGACGATCGAAGCGGACGCGATCTCGTACCGCACGGCGGCGACGCAGCTCGAGGGGGCCATCGCAGCCGCCCGCAGCACCCTCTCCGCCAATCAGGGGATGGCCGGCGACGACAACGCCGCCGAGGACTTCGCCCAGGGCGACGACGGCTACGACGTCTGCGCGACCGCGACGCTGCAGTCGGCCCAGTCGATCGCCAACGCGTACTACATCCTCGCCGCGATGCTCGAGAACGTGTCGCGCACCTACGTGGCGGCGGAGGGCGCCGGTGCGGGCGAGACGCGCGCGATCGTGCAGTCGACCGCGCCGGAGGTCGTCGAGGGCGACGCCCCCGACGCGCCCACGGCGCTCGGCGCGGGATGGCCGGGGCCGCTCGGCGAGTTCCAGGAGATCATCGAGTGGGGGCTCCAGCAGGTCGGGGTCGTCATCCCGACCGGAGACGAAGACAAGCTCCGCGGCGGGGCGGAAGCGTGGGACGCGCTCGCCGACGCGGTGAGCACGGCGCACACGACGGCGTCGAGCGGCACCGATTGGATGGCCGGGATGTCGATCCCGCAGGTCGCGAGCATCCAGAACGCGCACTCGAGCATCCAGATCTCCGCGCTGCAGCTGCAGACGTCGGCCGGCGACATGGCCGGGTGGGTGCGCGACTACATCACCGAGCTCGGCAAGATGCGCGAGCGCCTGAAGGACTTCCTCCAGCAGCTCGCGATCGAGATCGCCGCCGACATCGCGCTCTCCGGCCTGCTGGGGGCCCTCTCGTTCGGTCTCGGCGCGCTCGCCGGGGCGGCGAAGGCCATGGCGACCGTCGTGAAGTGGTGCAACCGAATCAAAGACCTCATCGACAACCTGCGCGACATGCTCCGCGCGCTGCGCGCTGCGCGCGGGGGCCGGGCGATGTTCAAGCGCGCGCTCATCCAGGGTGCGCAGGGCGGCGTCGCGAGCGCGATCTCGACGGCCACGATGAACGTCATGCACGCGGAGCCCGACGGCGTATACCAGCAGCAGAATGTGCTGGACGCGTTCATCTCGGCGAGCGTCGGCGGCATGGTGGCGAGCCCGATCGCGAACCGCATCGGAGGGCCGGGTGGCCCGGGGTTCCGCGCGGGTGCGCGCGAGGTCGGCGGCGAGACGGTCGCTGGTGCCGCGGAAGGCATCGTCGACGCGACCTACCAGACGGCCGTCAACGGCCAGGAGTTCAACCCGCTCAGCGCGGCCGTCGGGGGCGCCCTGCTGGGGGCGGGCCTTTCCACGGGGATGCGCGGCGGGTCGTCGGCGCTCAACCTCGGCGGCAGGGCGCTCGGGATCGACACGCGCTCGGTGCTGCCGAACGCCGCGGGAGATCAGAGCGGCACGGCGTCGCCGACCCAGAACGCGGGATCGACGACGTCTCTGCCGGACGGTCCCGCCCCGGCTGCCGGAGGCGTCGGGGGGACGTCGTCGGGTGGCGGCGGCGCATCCGTGGGCGACTACGACGGTCCGACTCCGGGCGGCGTCGGCAGCGGTGGCTCGTCCTCGGGCGGCGGCGGTGCGGGCACCTCGGACTACGACGGTCCGACACCGGGCGGTGCCGACGCGGGCAGCGGCGGCGGTGCCGACGGCGGCTCGGTCGAGATCCCGACCGACGCGACGCCCGACACTCCGACCGAGCTGCCGTCGGATGGCACGCCGTCGGATGGCACGCCTGCGGATGGCACGCCTGCGGATGGCACGCCTGCGGATGCGGCGCCCGTGGACGCGACTCCGGCGGATGCGACTCCGGCGGATGGGACGCCGGCGGATGCGACTCCGGCGGATGGGACGCCGGCGGATGCGACTCCTGCGGATGGGACTCCGGCGGACCCGACGCCTGCGGACGCGACGCCGGCGGATGCGACTCCGGCGGACCAGACTCCTGCGGACCCGACTCCTGCGGACGCGACTCCGGCGGATGCGACTCCGGCGGACCCGACTCCGGCGGACCCGACTCCTGCGGACGCGACGCTTGCGGACGCGACTCCGGCGGACTCGACTCCTGCGGATGCGACTCCTGCGGACGCGATGCCCGCGGATGCGACTCCGGCGGACCCGACTCCGACGGACCCGACTCCGGCGGACGCGACCCCCGCGGATGCGACTCCTGCGGATGCGACTCCTGCGGATGCGGCGCCTGCGGATGCGGCGCCTGCGGATGCGGCGCCTGCGGATGCGACTCCTGCGGATGCGACTCCGGCGGACGCGACCCCCGGTGACGCCGCGCCAGCCGACACCGCGCCGGCGGGCGCGGCCGGCCACGCGGCACCTGCGCACCACCCCGACGAGTCCGCGTCCGTCGACGAGGGCCCGACGGGCACGGACACCGCGCCGGAGGAGACCACCCCCGAGCAGCCCGCGCCGGAGGAGAACGCCCCCGACGCACCCGCGGACGACGCGGAAGCCGACCCCGACGCGGAAGCCGATGCCGACGCGGAAGCCGATGCCGACGCCGAGGACGCGGCGGCCGCCGCAGCGGCGACCGCCGCGGGCGCGGGCGTCCTCGCCGCGCCGGGCCTCGCGCCCGCGACTCCCCGAGGAACCACGGCCGGGACGGGCACGCCCGCGTCGCCGACGGGGCCCTCCTCGCCGGCGCACACGGACCATCCGATGGACTCGGACGCGCAGTTCGGCGACGGCTGGGAGCGAGCGGAGAGCCCCGCCTCCGCGAACCCGATCGACCCCGCGTACGGCCTGCCGCGCGCACCGGGGACGAGCGGTCACCTCACCCCGCCGTACGGCCATCCGGGAACGGTGCGCCCGGAGATCGCCCACCTCATCAGCGACCCCTCCGCACCGTTCGGGCGCGACGAGAACGGTGTGCCGCTGCCCGATCAGGCGGCGTGGGAGGCCCGGTACACCGATGCGAACGGCTATCCCGTCTACCCCGGCAACGCGGGCGGCGAGCCGGGGTCGTTCCGTCGCATCACCGACATCGACGTCTTCCACACCCACTTCGGCGACCAGATCGACCGGATGGGTCCGCCGAAGGGCGACTACTTCTCCCTCCCCGGGACGTCGTTCGAAGGGCGCGCCCTGCCGCTCGGCAGCCTGAACGCCGACTACACGATCCGCGATCTCGTGAGCCTCCCGCCCGGCGGCAGCATCGAGATCTCGCGGATTGCGCCCGCATTCGGGCGGGACGGCGGCGGACTGCAGATCCGCATCCTCGACTCCGATGGCAACCCGCAGTCGCAGGCGCAGCTCGAGCACGACGGCCACCTCGCGGACCCCGCCCCGCCGGCAACCCCCGACGACGCGACGGCGCAGCCGGCGCCGCTCGAGTCGCCGGCCCCGCACCACACGCCGGAGCAGATCCAGGACGCGCTCGACCAGGCCCTGCAGCAGTCGAACACGGGCTACGACCCGTACGACCTCTCGAACGGCTACGCCGAGAACTGCGGCACGGTCGCGGCCAACATGCACGACTTCCTGAACGGGCATCCGCTGCAGGACGCCGGAACGGGAACGCTCGACATCGCGGGCATGGAGGCGCGCACGGGCCTGCCGCAGACGCCCGTCACACCCGCGCAGATCGAGGCGTCCCTGCGCGCGCAGGGACCGGGCGCTCACTGCGTCGTCGGCATCGACCGCGCAGGAGACGCCGACGGACACTGGTTCAACGCCGTCCACGACGGCGAGCAGGTGTGGGTGGTCGACGGCCAGGACGGAACGCGATCGCCGTGGCCGCCGGATGAGCCGGACGCCGTCACCTGGGACGCCTCGATCGACCCCGCCGACGTCGTCGATCCGCCAGCGGCCGACGGCACCCCCGCCGACCCTGCGCCGGCTGACGGCGTACCGATGGACAGTGCGCCCGTCGACGGCGATCCCGGTGCCCGCGGTGCGGGCCCGGCCCCGCGACCGACGGTCGCCCATCCCGGGACGTTCACGTCCGCCGCGGCCACGCCCACCGTCTCGGTGACGGAGTCGGGGCGGTCGTACACGCAGGCAGACGTGCAGGCGGCCCTCGACCGCGCACCGCAGGACGACGCCGGGCGGCCCGTCGACCACCGCGACGGCACGCCGCTCGCGCTCGAGAACGCCGACGGCGGACGCGGTTGGCACATGCGCTGGGACGAGGCAGGTCAGACCTGGGTCGCCGAGAACCCCGGGTCGGGCGACGGCGCCTCGGGGTCGAGCACGCGTCTCGACGACGGCCGTCGACCCGACGACCTCGACGACGCCGAGTGGCGCGACCAGCTGTCGCAGCTCGACGACCGCCGGCTGGCGGAGCTGCTGCGATCCCGGACACCCGACCAGGCCCTGCGCGACGCCGTGCAGGGACCGGTCGGGGACGACGGCCTCCAGCCCGACCCGCTGTACCCCGACGAGCAGGACCTGCGGCGCGAGCGGCTCGAGGCCGACCACATCATCCCGCTCCGTCGGATCGTCGAGATGGCGGGCTTCCGCGATCTCACGTGGGCGCAGATGGTCGAGATCGTGAACCTGCCCGCGAACTTCATGGGCCTCTCCGACCGCGTGAACGCGTCGAAGGGCGACCGGATGCCGAGCGAGTGGGACGGGCACACGGAGTTCGGTGAGCTCTCCGCCGAGCGCCGGCGCTGGCTGCTGAGCGAGCAGAGGCGCGCCTGGGATGCGCTCGTCGACAGGATCGACGAGCTCCTGCCGTGACGTCGGCGGCGACCCATACGATGGCAGGCGAGGGGAAGGATCTGACGCGATGAGCGATGTCCCGGTGACGACCATCACGTCGAGCGCGGGTGGCGCGACCATCCGCGCCACGGCGTCGGTCGAGCTCGAGGCGCTCGCGCAGGGAGTGATCAGCACGTTCGAGGAGCGCTCGGCAGACTGGCGCGACGGCTACAGCATCGGGTTCGGGTGGGGGCCCCTCTTCCTGCGGGAGGAGGATGGCGGCTACCGTGTCGTCGCCCCCGACTTCGCCGTCGACCCGCGCGGAGGAACGACCGACGATCTCACGCTCTCGATCTGGCTCATGGTCGCGCTGAACGCGCTGCCGACGGCGGCGGGCGTCGATGCGGCCGACATCGCCTATGACGACGACGTCATCTGCGTGAAGGGATGGCAGGAGCGGGGGATGCTGTCGCTCACCCGCATCGCGACGACGACCCCGCACGATTCGGGCTGGTTCGTGGAGCCGTTCCCGCCGGAGTCGGCGGAGCCGTGGCGCGCCGACCAGCTGGTCCGGCTCCCAGCCTGGCAGGTGCTGCGCGCGAGGCGAGCCGTCGCGCGCTGCCTCGCTCTGCCGGTCGGCGTCACGGCGATCGTCGAGGGCGATGTCGTGCGCACCCTCGTGCGCGACAGCGACCGCGAGGTGCTGGCGGGAGGACCGCTGTGATCGGACCCGCCGGCGCTCCTCCGGAGTGGAACGGCGAGGTCGTCGAGCGGATCGCCGAGCTGCCGGGGGAGGCTGTCGTGTTCCGCGCCCATGCATCGGCGCAGCGTGAACTGGACGCGCTCATCGACGACATCGCGCGTTCGGGCTCGGTTGCGGCGGATGGCGTCGAGATCGACCTCGGATGGGATCGCGTCCGGTTCGAAGACCGTGACGGCGTGCTCGTCGCGACGACGAAGGACGGCAGATCGACCCGGCCGCGGGTGCGGGTCGACGACGTGACGCAGCTGCTGTGGGTGCGCGCCGAATGGGAGCGCGTCGCGCACGCGGCCGGGATCGACGAGATCGTGCCCTCGCACTGGCGCGATTCCCTCCTCATGACGGTCGACGTGCTGAAGGGAGACGGCCCTCTCGAGTGCCGGCGGATCGATGTCGGCGCGGAGACGCAGTGGTTCATCGGCGCACGACCGTTCGACGACGCCCTCGTCGAACGGCTCCGGGGCGATATCGCCTACTGCGTCGAGCTCTTCGCCCGCCGACCGGAGGCGGTGGCGGCCCTGGGCCTGCCCGTGGGGTACTCCGCTGTCGTCGAGCACGGGCGGGGTGTCGTCGAGGTGCGCGATCCGCAGGGTGCGATCGTGCGGATCACGGCATGAGCGCCGTGCCGGGCGACGAGGCAGGGGAGGATACGAGCATGGACAGCACGTCAGACGGGGCGCGGACGCCGGCCCAGCAGCGGCTCATCGAGGTGGGCGTCGGCTACTGGCGCCGGATGGTCCCGGCCGACGCGCCGCTCGGCGTCCAGCTCCTCCCCGAGGACGACGCGGTCGTCGTGTCGCACGCGGTCCGCGGAGGCGGGCGCATCTACGTGGCCTCGGACGAGAGCGTGCTCTTCGCGGCGTCGTCGGCGCCCCCGCACGAGGCGCTCGAGGTGTTCCGCTCCGGCCGGCGGACGCCCCCCGAGCAGTTCCGCCCGCGCGCATGACGAGCTTCGCCGCGGCGCGGCAGCCCGGCGCCGACGCGCCCCTCGTCGACGAGTCGGCGCTCGCCGTGTGGGGCGACGGCGCCATCCGCCGGGCGGCCTGGGCGCGCGACGTGCTGCAGCGCGAGGCGCCGGGCGACGTGCCGTACCGCCGCGCCGACGTGCGCTACGCCGTCACGCGGGGCCCCGACGAGCTCGCCGCCGTCTGGGCGGCGACGACCGTGCTCGTCGCGCCCGACGAGTCCGTCCTGCGCGTGCCGACGGGATGGCCCGCTCCCGAGGCGTACGACGCGTTCCTCCGGGGAGAGCGCACGCCGTCCGCCCCGGATGCCGGCGTCGACGATCTCGCGGGCCGGATCGCGGAGGAGGTCCTCCGTGCGGGCGCGGACGTTCTGCGCCCGACCCCGGCCGAGCTCGTCGCGGTGGGCGACGGCGAGCTGCGCTGGACCGTCCGCCGGGAGGACGGCGATCTCGTCACCTACCGCATCGAGCGCGGCATGCACCGGGAGCTGGCGCGATCCGCCGACCCGGCGTCGGCCCTCACGGCGCTCGTCGCCGCGATCGGCGGATGACGGTCAGGCCTCGACGCGGATGCGCTCGAGCGCTCCCGCCGCGACGAGATCGCGCACGCCGACGAAGTCGTCGGCGAGGGTGAGACGCAGTCCCCCGCCCCGCTGCCCGAACCAGGGGGCGGCGACCTCCACGCGCACGAGGATGTCCGCGTGCGTGAGGAACGCGTGCCGTGCGGAGCCGGGTGCCAGCACGCCCACGGGGGGCAGCGAACGGGCCTCGTAGGCCGTCCCGTACGGGAACAGCATGGTGCCGTCGAGGGCGCCGATGCGGTCGAGCGGCACCTCCGCCGGAAGCGTGGCGAGGAGCGGCTCCCCGCTCGCACGGTCGTGCAGATCCGAGAGGTGCGATGTCACGGCGTCGACGGCCGCCTCGATCTCGTGCGCCTCGGGTGCACGCGGTTCCGGGAGCGGTCTGTCGAGGTAGGCGAGCAGCATGGCCGAGGCGCCGTCGGCGTCGTGCGCCGCGCCGAGCGGGAACGGACGGCCGTAGTCGACCGTCTCGAGCGACCATCCGCCGCGTGCGTCGTCGGCGCGCAGCCGCAGGGCGCCCTCCTGTGCGGGACCGGAGTCTCCCGGGAGGATGACCGCCGTCGCGGCGATCTGACGACGGGCGAGCTCGTGCCTCAGGGAGTCGAACATGGCTCGAGCCTATCCAGGGGCCGCCGCGCGGGTCCGCGCGCGCATGGGCCGAACTCCCCGTCGCGGCGTCGTGCCCGCCGGATGGGTTGAACTCCCCATGTCCCATCGGGGGAGCGAAACCGGTGTCCACCTAGCATGGGAGCTTCACGGTGTGCTCCCGCGTCGATCGCGTTCGCGCGCGGCCTCCGGAGCACGACTCGGCGAGCGGAGCAGGACGGTGCCCACGAAAGCGGAAGCCCTGGCGGAGCGCTGCGAGCGCCTGCGCGAGCCCGTGACACGACTGGCCGCCGTCAGCCTGGGCGCGGCCGTCAGCCCGACGGGCGCCGCCGACGCCTTGGCCGCCGCGCGCGAGGTCCGCGCGATCCTCGACGAGGACGCCTCCGGCATCGCCCCTGGCGCGTTCACCGACTGGCTGCCGACGCTGCGCGCGACCGTGGCGGAGATGATCGCCGCTCTCGAACGCCGCGACACCGCGGAGTCGTACCGCCTCTTCACCGACCAGGCCACCGGTTTCTACCGCCTCGCGCTGGGCTGCGCGGGCTTCCCGGGGTGGTGACCGTGGCGAAGCTGCAGGAGATCGAGAAGGGGTATCTGGCCGCGCGGCCGGAGCAGTTCGAGCGCCGCGCCTCGCGTCGCAAGCGCACCGCATACCTCGCCGGTGCGGGCGTCTTCGGCGCCGCGGCGCTCGTCTTCACGATCGTCGCGCCGGGCTGGATCGCGGGACTGCAGCAGCAGATCGCCGACGGCTACGAGCCGCTGCGCCCTTCGCGAGGACCTGCCGTCGCCATCGTCGGCGTGGTCGTGTGGACGGCGGCGCTCTGGGTCCTCGCCGTCATGGCGCTCGTCGGCGCCTCCCGTCGAGCGCACGAATGGGTGGATCGCTCGACGGGCGGCGTGCTGCGGACGGGGCGCATCGAGCGCTTCCGCGAGCTGTCCGACTTCGACGCGCTCGCCGCACGGCTGCAGTCGGGGGCGCTCACGGCGTTCCCGACGGGCGGAACGGGGCACACGGGCGGCAAGACGGTCGTGCAGACCGTCGAGGACGTCGCGGCGGGCCGCGTGCACGTCTGGATCGAGGACGAGTCAGGACGGTCGACGGCCGCCGTGATCTCCGGACCTGCTGCCGCGGCATGGGGACGGTCCGGGTTCGCTCCGGCGTCGAGCGCCGTGCGGCGCGTGGACGGCCGCTGACGCATGAGCGGATGGGCGATCATCGACGCGCGGGAGGCGGCGCCTGAGCCGACTCCCGTGAGCGCCGCGCGCGCCGCGCAGCTCGGTCTGCGGCCAGCGCCCACCGGCCGGCGGATGGCCGCGGCGCTCGTCGACGCCCTGCCGGCGCTCGTCTTCGCGGCGCCCGTCGCGATCGCGCCCCGCGCCATCCTCGACGGCGAGCTGCTGTGGATCCTCGTCGCCGCGATCGGCGCGCTCCTCCTCGTCGTGTACGGCCTCGTGCAGCTCGGCTCGCACGGCCGTCGTGGCCAGACCTTCGGCAAGCAGCTGCTGCGGATCCGCACGGTGCGCGCCGACACGCTGAGGGCGATCGGCTTCTGGCGGGCGGTGGAGAAGGCGGCGCTCGTCGCGGCGTCGGGTGTCGTGCCCGTCGTCGGCACCGTCGTGCTGCTCCTCTCCCCGCTGTGGGATCGCGAGAAGCGCGGGCGCGGATGGCACGACCGCGCCGCGCGGGCCTGGCTGATCGACCTGCGCGCCGTCGACCCGTTCGACGCCGTCGCCTTCGAGGCCGCGCGCGGCCGCGCTCGCGCCCGCGTGACGGCCTCGCCGAGCACGCCGGCGAGGCCGGCGGCGCCCGCCCCGGCGGCCCCGGCCGGCCGTGACCGGCAGGGTCTCATCGACTCGGTCCCCGGAGGCGCCGGGCCGTCATCCGCGCCGTCCGGTCCCGCGCCGTCCGCACCCGCTCACGCTGCGCCGTCCGCGCCCGTCCTCGCTCCCGAGGCGCCGGATCCCTTCCCTCCCGCGCGCATCCGCGTGCGCCTCGACACGGGCGAGGAGTACCTCCTCGCGGGGCGCTGCCTCATCGGGCGCCTGCCGGTCGCCGAGCCCGGCGAGACGGTCGCCTACGCCCTGCCCGTGCAGGATGGCGCCCGCTCGGTCTCCAAGACCCACTTCGTCCTCGACGTCCGAACCGCGGGGATGACGGTCACCGACCGCCGCTCCGGCAACGGCACGTCGATCATCCGATCCGGCGTCGAGCATCCCGCTGTCGCCGACATCCCCTTCCCCGTCTATCCCGGCGACCGCATTCGCTTCGGCGACCGCACGATGGAGGTCCTCCATGGCTGACAATCCCCTCTCGACAGGAGAGATCCCCACCGACACCGTGCCAGGCGCCGAGAGGCCGCTGCGCGTCGAGTTCGCGGGCGAGTGGTTCACCGTGAGCCCCCGCGGGCGGTTCACGATCGGCCGAGAGGGCGACCTCGAGGTCGACGACAACCAGTACCTCCACCGGCACTTCCTGGAGCTGTCGTTCCACGACGGACTGTGGTGGCTCGCCAACGTCGGCTCCCGGCTCGCCGCGACCGTGTCGAGCGCGGGCGGTGCCGTGCAGTCGTGGCTCTCGCCGGGTGCGCGCATGCCGGTCGTCTTCGCGCAGAGCGTCATCGTGTTCACGGCAGGGCCGACCACCTACGAGATCGCGCTGCACACCGAGGAGGCGCACTACGCCGTCTCGGGCCAGGTGCAGGCCTCGATGAGCGGCGAGGCCACCGTCATGCCGGTGAGCTTCACGCCCCTGCAGCGCGTGCTCATCGTGGCGCTCGCCGAGCCGATGCTGCGCCGCGAAGGCGTCAGCGTCAGCGAGCTGCCCTCGTCGAGCGCGGCCGCCGCGCGCCTGGGCTGGACCATGAGCAAGTTCAACCGCAAGCTCGACAACGTCTGCGACAAGCTCGACCGGATGGGCGTGCAGGGCCTTCGCGGCGGTCCGGGGAAGCTCGCGACGAACCGCCGCGCGCGCCTCGTCGAGTACGCCGTGTCGTCGCAGCTCGTCACGCGCGCCGACCTGCCGCTCCTCGACGACGAGGCCGTGCGCAACGCCGTCGAAGACGACTGACGTCGCTGTCGCCGCCGCCCGTCAGGCGCGTGTCGCGCTCGAGTCGGCGCATCTGCACCCCGCGCTCGCGACGCCCTGAGCCGGCTCAGCACCGACCCGCTCAGCTCGCGAGCGCCTCGGCGACGAGATCCTGCACGCAGGCCACGCCGGCGAGCTGCCCCGATGCGATCGCCGCGGCGACCGCGTGTATCGGCCCCGGCATCCCCGCCGGCTGCGCGATGTCGCCCGCGGCGTAGACGCCAGGGCGGCTCGTGCGGCCGAACGCGTCCACGTGGACGCCTCCGACCTCGCTGACCTCGAGCGCCAACTCCGCCGCGAACGGCGCGGCCTGGCGCCAGGCCGTCGCGGTGAACAGTCCGGCGAACCGCTCCCGAGTGCCGTCTGCGAACCGCACCTCGACGCCGTCGTCGGCCTCGGCCATCCGCTCGATGCGACCGGGGCGCACCGAGGTCGTCGCCTCGGACGCATCGCCGTCGCCGGGCAGGATGACCACCTCGGACGCGATGGGGGCGAGCATGGCGGCGAGGCGCGGGCCGTGATCGCCCGCCCCGACGATGCCGACGCGGCGTCCGGAGAACTCGTGGCCGTGGCAGAACGGGCAGTGCGCGACGAGATCGCCGAACAGCTCCGCGAGCCCGGGGACGGCCGGGAGCGCGTCGGCGACGCCCGTCGCGAGGACGAGGCGGCCCGCCTCGACGGCGCGTCCGTCGTCGAGGGCGAGCGAGAAGGCGCCGAGCTCGCCCGAGACGCGCGCGACCCGTGCACCGATCACCTGCACGGTCGCGTAGGCGTCGAGGTCGCGGCGAGCGGCTGCGCGCAGGTCGGCGGGCGCCTGCCCGTCGTGCGCGATGAGGTTGTGGAGGGCGCTCGTGGGGTCGTTGCGGTATGCGCCCGAGTCGATGAGGGCGACGGTCCGGTGCATGCGGCCGAGCGTGAGCGCGGCCTGGAGGCCGGCGGGCCCTCCTCCGATGATCGCGACGTCGTGCATGTGCGGGCTCCTTCCGGTCGGGGTTGCGGGAGGAGGCCAGTGTGTGACTTCATGTCGACATGAAGTCAAACGGCTGGACGATCGGCGAGCTCGCGGAGCGGTTCGGGCTCGCGACGCACGTGCTGCGGCACTGGGAGGACCGGGGGCTGCTCTCTCCCGAACGCGACGGCGCCGGGCGCCGCCGCTACGCGGAGGCGGACGCGTATCGGGTCGCGGTCGTCCTCGCGAGCAAGGCCGCGGGGATGGGCCTGGAGCAGATCCGCGCCCTCGTGGACGGCGGAGCCGCGGGGCGCCACGAGGTGCTCGAACGCCGCCTCGCCGAGATCGACGAGAGCATCGCGGCGCTCGAGCGCTCGCGGGCGATGGCGCGCCACGCGCTGGAGTGCCGATCGCACGACATCTCGACCTGCCCGGGCTTCCGGGCGAACGTCGCCGACATCGTCGCCGGCACGCGACGGGGGATGGCCTTCGGCGCCCACGGGCGAGGGCCCGCGGGCGCCGGGGCCGGCGCCTGACCTCGACTCAGAGGTACGTGCGCGTGAGCTGCTCCGCGAGACCCGTGTAGGTCGCGGGCGTGAGGGCCAGAAGGCGCTCCTTGGCCTCGTCGCCGATCTCGAGGCCGTTCACGAACTCGGCGAGCTCGGCCGCGCCGACGCGGCGACCGCGCGTGAGCTCCTTGAGCAGCGCGTACGGATCGGTGATCGTGGACCTGCCGGCGACGACCTCCGCGCGCACGGCGGTCTGGATGGCCTCGCCGAGCACCTCCCAGTTGACATCGAGGTCGGCGAGCAGAACGTCGCGCGAGAGCGAGATCTCGCCGAGCCCGCGGCGCAGGTTGTCGAGCGCGAGCAGCGAGTGCCCGAATGCGACGCCGATGTTGCGCTGCGTGGTCGAGTCGGTGAGGTCGCGCTGGAGTCGCGACGTCACGAGCGTCTGCGCGAGCGTCGCGAAGACGCCTCCCGCGAGCTCGAGGTTGGCCTCGGCGTTCTCGAAGCGGATCGGGTTGATCTTGTGGGGCATGGTCGACGAGCCCGTGGCGCCCGCGACGGGGATCTGCGCGAAGTATCCCAGCGAGATGTAGGTCCAGATGTCGCTCGCGAGGTTGTGGAGGATGCCGCCGGCGTGCTTCGCGCGGTCGTACAGCTCCACCTGCCAGTCGTGCGACTCGATCTGCGTCGTGACGGGGTTGAAGGTGAGGCCGAGCGACTCCACGAAGCCGCGCGCGATGTTCGGCCAGGCCACGTGCGGCGCCGCCGCGAGGTGGGCCGACCAGGTGCCCGTGGCGCCGGAGAACTTCCCGAGGTACTCCGTCGCCTCGAGCTGCGCGATGACGCGCTCGAGACGCCAGACGAACACGCCGAGCTCCTTGCCCATGGTCGTGGGCGTCGCGGGCTGGCCGTGCGTGCGCGACAGCATCGCGGCGTCGGCATGCTCGAGCGACAGCGCGCGCAGCGTCTCGACGACCGACTTCAGGGCGGGAAGCCACACATCGCCGACGGCGCGCTTGACGGTGAGGGCATAGGCGAGCGAGTTGATGTCCTCGCTCGTGCATCCGAAGTGGGTGAGCTCGGCGATGGCGTCGAGGCCGAGCTGGGAGAGGCGGTCGCGCACGAGGTACTCGACGGCCTTGACGTCGTGGCGCGTGACGGCCTCGCGCTCGGCGAGCCAGTCGATCTCCTCCTGCCCGAACGTCAGGTAGAGGGCGCGCAGCCGCGCCTTCTCGTCCTGCGTGAGAGGCGTCGCGCCGAACAGGGAGTTGTTCGCGAGGGTGATGATCCACTCGACCTCGACCTCGACGCGGGCGCGGTTGAGGCCGGCCTCCGAGAGGTACTCGCCCAGCGGCGACACGACGCCCTGGTATCGGCCGTCGAGGGGGCTCAGGGGCTGGATGGGGAAAGCGGTCACTTCGGCCTCCGGATCGAGACGGTCGCGCGCCCGTGCGGATGGCCGAGGCCGGATCCACCGGACGGGCAGCGGCGCGGCTGGCCCTCCGATCATACTGGGGGCGCGGTGCTCCGTGCCCAGCCCGACGACACGCGGCGACTCGTCCACAGATCCCCGCAGCCCCGCCCGCCGCCGCTTCCGCGGCGTCACGCTGGGAGCATGTTCACAGACGATGACGCGCAGGCGGCGATCGCCGCGGCGCAGGCGGGTGCCGCGACGGCCGCACAGGAGCTGCGCACGGCGGCCGCGGCGCTCGGCGCCGTCGCGGACGGTGCGGCGTGGGTCTCTGAGGCGGCCGCGCTGTTCCGCGAGACGGCCAGGGAACGGGCGCTCGCACTGTACTCGGTCGCCGACCGGATCGAGGGGGAGGGCTCGGCGCTCGACACCACTCCGCTCGCGCTCCTGCACCCGATCGGCTGATGGACGTCGGGTCGGGAGGGGCGGTGTCGGTCGATCCGGCCGACCTGCGGCGCGTCGCGACGGAGGTGTCCGTGCGAGGCCGCGCCGTCGCGGAGGCGGGGGAGCGGGTGCGCGCGGTGGCGGCCGCTCTCGAGCACCTCCCCGTCACCCTCGACGGGCTCTTCGCCCAGGTCGTCGCCGTCGACGCGGAGGCGGAGCAGATCGAGGGGGTCGCCGGGGCGCTCCGCTTCGCGGCCGACGCCTACGAGCTCGTCGAGCTGAAGGCTCGTGCGGAGAGCGAGCGCCTCGACCGCGAGGTGCGGTTGCGGATGGTCGAGCTCGAGGCGCGCAGCCCGGGCGCCGGCGACGAGGCGGAACGGCTGCTGCGCATGTGGCGGAGCGACGACGAGCTGTCGGTGAACGCGCAGTTCCTCCCGCTCAGCTGGATCCCGGCCGTCGGCGCTCCGCTGAGCTTCACGGCACGGACCCTCCTCGGAGCCCTGCTCCATCAGCCGACCGCGCACGGGGCGGGGCGCATCGACAGGGGAGCGCAGCTGCGGGGCGCGTCGGCGCATCCACGCCTGCGGGCCGGCATGCAGAGGGCGCCGGGAACGGCGCCGTCGACCGTCGGCGACGTGGCCGCGCGCATCCCCGACGGCGGGGCCGCGACCATCCGCGTCGAGCGCTACACATGGGACGACGGACGGCGTGAGTTCGCCGTGTACGTCGCCGGCACGCAGGGCGAGGGCGGCACGGTGCTCGACTGGGGCTCGAACCTGGAACTGTACGGGGGCGGGCGGTCGCAGGCGTTCCAGGCCGTGGAGGACGCCCTCGCTGCCGCCGGCGCGCGCGACGGCGACGTGCTGCACGCCGCGGGGCTGTCGCAGGGGGCGATGATCGCGAGCTGGCTCGCCGCCGAGGGGCGGTACGACGTGCAGACGCTCGTGACGCTCGGCGCGCCGGTCGAGGCGCACGGCGGCGGCGAGACGCTCATGGCGACCATCCGCCATGAGGAGGACCCCGTCGCCCTTCTCGCGGGCGGCTACCCCTACCGCACGGGGGCCGAGGGCAGCGTGGTCGTGTCGCATCCGCATGACCCGGTGCCGACGCTCGGAGACCTCGCCGTCTCGGTGCACCGTCTCGACGCCTATGTCGAGACGGCCCGTGCGTTCGACGCATCGGGCGATCCGCGCGCCGCCGAGCTCGCCGCGCGCATCGCCGAGCTCGGCGGCGCTCACACGGTCGAGGTCTTCGAGTTCCTGCCGGAGCGCGTGCGGGTGTCGCGGCGCGACGCGGAGGGCGTCAGCGGGAGCGCTTCTCCTGCGGGCGGAGGATGAGCCCGAACACCCAGTTGATGACGCTGAGGAGGATGCCCGCGAGCACGGCGGGCCAGAAGCCGCCGAGCGCGAGCCCCCAGCCCCACGGCCCCATGATCCAGGCGGTCACCCAGAGCAGCACGCCGTTCAGGAGGAGGGAGATGAGGCCCAGGGTCAGCACGAACAGCGGGAACGCCACGATCTTGATCGCGGTGCCGACGATCGTGTTGACGACGGCGAACAATGCGGCGATGGCGAGCAGCGTCAGCACGAGCTGCACGGTCTCGCCGGGCGCGAAGGGCGTCACCGTGACCGACAGGACGGGGATGCCGGCCAGGATCCAGAACGCGAACGCGTTGACGACGACGCGGATGACGAAGCGCATGCGGCGAGTCTCGCACCGCACCCTGTGTCCCGACCCTGTGTCCCGCCCCTGCGACCCGCCTGACGGATCGCGGATCTCAGCTGCGCGGCCCGCTCGCCCGCTCGCTGCGTCGCAGCCGGGCGGGGGTCGTGCCGTAGGCGCGGCGGAAGGCGTCGATGAACGCCGTGCAGCTCGCGTAGCCGACGTGCGCGGCGACCTCGGCCACCGTCTCATCGGAGTCGAGCAGACGGCGCGCCGTCTGCAGCCTCAGGAGGGTGCGCCACTCGGGGAAGCGCAGTCCGGTCTCGCACGCGAACGAGCGCTGCAGGGTCTTCGCGCTCACGTGGGCGACGCGTCCCCACTCCTCCAGCGTCTCGGGGCGCGCGGGGTCGGCGACGAGGGCGTCGGCGATCTCGCGCGCCCGGGGGTCGAGCGGCATCGGCAGCTGCGCGTCCTCCGCCGCGACGAGGTCGAGCACGCGTGCACGGCACGCCGCGAGGGCGGACGGGGTCGCGAGCCCGGGCTGGGCGAGCGTGCGGGCGAGGGCGTCGAGGTGCGCGCTGCGGCGGATGGTGCGCGGCGCATCATGCGGGCTCGTCCAGCGGTCGGCCGGGAAGAACAGCGGCAGGGCGAGCGCGTCGCGGCCCGGCCGCACCGTGTGCGCGACGCCCGCAGGGATCCAGAGCGCCCTCGCCGCGTCGACCGTCCAGGCGCGGCCGCCGATGTCGACCTGCAGCTCGCCCGCTGCGAGCCAGGTGAGCTCGTGCGCATCGTGCCGGTGCGTCACGGAGTCGACGAGAGCGGGAGCGCGCATGGATGTCCAGGAGGAGGGATCGGTTGTCCGGCAAGAGCAACGGAGTGCTACTTAGGCAAGCCTAAGCTATCGCTGCCGCCGTCGCCCTGAGCGCCCGATGATGCGCGCCGGCACCGGCCGTGGGCGCGGCTCAGATCCCTTCGCCCGACACGGGTCCCTGCGCCCGGAACGAGCGTTCCCGAGAGGAAGCCATGATCCGCACCATCCGCCGTTCCGCCGCCTTCGTGGTCGCGGGCGCCTTCGCCCTCGCCGCCGCCGGCTGCTCCGCCCCCGCCGACGACGCGGCGACCGCCGCCGACGAGGGGTCGTGGCCGCGCACGATCGAGCACGAGCTCGGCGAGACGACGATCGACGCGCAGCCCGAGAACATCGTCTCGACCTCCATCACGCTGACGGGCACGCTGCTCGCGATCGACGCGCCCCTCACCGCGAGTGCGGCGACGACCCCCGACGGCGAGCTCACCGACGACCAGGGCTTCTTCGCCCAGTGGGCGGACGTCGCCGACGAGCGCGGTGTGGGCGTGCTGTACCCCGGCCTCGAGCTCGACCTCGAGGCCGTCATCGCGGCGGCCCCCGACCTCATCGTCATCTCGACCACGGGCGCCGACGCGACCGCCGAGGCGTACGACCAGCTCTCCGAGATCGCCCCCGTCGTCGCGGTGAACTACAGCGACAAGTCGTGGCAGGACGTCGCCGGCATCCTGGGCGAGGCCACGGGGCTCGAGGACGAGGCGGACGCGACCGTCGCGTCCTACGACGCCGAGGTCGCCGAGGTCGCCGACACGATCGAGGTTCCGGAGGGCGAGGCGAACGCGATCGTTTACTACGGCACCGAGAACGACGTCGCCTTCGCCAAGGCCGGAGGCCCTCACGCCGATCTCCTCGAGGCCCTCGGCTTCACGGTCGCCGATGCTCCGGACGAGCTCGACACGGCGCCCACCGAGCGCCAGGACTTCGCGTTCGTCTCGATCGAGAACGCCGTGGCGACCCTCACGGGCGAGACGGTCTTCCTCGTCAACGGCGACGACGACACGAAGGCGGACCTGCTGGACGAGGCCCTCTTCGCCAACGCCCCCGCCGTCGAGTCGGGTGCCGTGCACCCGCTCGGCGCGACCTCGTTCCGCATCGACTACTACAGCGCGCTCGACGTGGTGCACACGATCGCCGCCGACTTCGGCGCCTGACCATCGACACGCTCGAACGCCCCCGCCTCGCCCGGCGCCCTGCGTGGCGCGGGGCGGGGCGGCTCGCGGCCGTCCTCGCGCTCATCGCGGTGCTCGCCGTGCTGAGCATCGTCGTCGGCTCGCGCGCGATCGACCCCGCCACGGTCTGGCAGGCGCTCATCGCGCCCGATCCGACCGACGACGCGCACCTCACGGTGCAGCTGCTGCGCCTGCCTCGCACCCTGCTCGTCGTCCTCGTCGGGGCCGCGCTCGGCGTCGCAGGGGCCGTGATGCAGGCGATGACCCGCAATCCGCTCGCGGAGCCCGGTCTGCTCGGCGTCAACGCGGGCGCGTCCGCCGCCGTCGTCACCGGCATGCTCGTCGTCGGCTCCGTCACGATCGAGGCGTACATCTGGTTCGCGTTCGCGGGCGCCGCTCTCGCCGCCGTCTCCGTCTACGCGCTCGGCGGCGCCCTGCAGCACGCGTCGAATCCCGTGCGCCTGGTGCTCGCCGGGGCGGCGATGAGCGTCGTGCTCGGCGCCTACACGTCGGCCGTCCTCGTGAACTTCCCGGGTGTCTTCGACCGATTCCGCTTCTGGGACACCGGGTCGTTCCAGGGCAGGGACGGCGCCGTGGTGCCCCCCGTCGCCATCGCGATCGTCGTGGGCCTCGGCATCGCCCTGGCGATCTCGCGTTCGCTCGACGCTCTCGCGATGGGCGCCGAGTTCGGTCGGGCGCTCGGGGTCTCGCCTCGCCGCACCTGGCTACTCGCCGGCGTCTCCGTCGTGCTGCTGGCCGGCGCCGCCACTGCCGCGGCCGGTCCCATCGGGTTCGTCGGCCTCACCGCCCCGCTCATCGGCCGTGCCCTCGTCGGCCCCGGATACGTGCGGCTCGTGCCGTTCTGCGCCCTCGTCGCCGCGGCGCTCCTGCTCGCCGCCGACGTCATCGGGCGCGTGCTCGTGCTCCCCAGCGAGCTGCAGGCGTCGATCGTGAGCGCCCTCATCGGCGCGCCGGTGTTCATCCAGCTCGTCCGGCGCAGGAAGGTGCCCACACTGTGACGGTCGTCATCCCCGGCGAGCGCGTCGTGCGCGCGGGCTCCCTCTCGATGCGCTGGCGTCCCCGCTCGGCCGCCGTCTCGCTCGTCCTCCTCGTCGCGTGCGCGGTGTTCGGCGTCCTCGGGATGCTCACCGGCACGACGCCGCTCGGCATCGACGATCTCGCGGCGGTCGCCGCGGGCGACGCGGAGGCGCGCGTGGCGGCGATCGTCGTGAACGTGCGCCTGCCGCGTCTCGTGGCGGGCATGGCCGTCGGCGCCTCCCTGTCCGTCTCGGGCGCGGTGTTCCAGTCCCTCTCCCGCAACGCCCTCGGCTCGCCCGACATCATCGGGTTCGTGACGGGCGCCGCGACGGGCGCCGTCGTCATGATCACGGTCGTCGGCGCCACCGGACTGCTCGTCGCGCTCGGCGCCGTCGCGGGCGGCGTCGTCACGGCGCTGGTCGTCGCCGCGCTCGCGGTCGGCCGCGGGGGCGACGCCGGCTATCGGCTCATCCTCGTCGGCATCGGCGCGGGCGCGCTCCTCGCCGCGCTCAACGGCGTGCTGCTCACGCGCTCATCCGCAGAGTCGGCCGTCGCCGCCCAGATCTGGCTCACGGGAACCCTCAACAGCCGCACGTGGGCGCAGGCGCTCACGGCGACGGTCGCGTTCGCGGTTCTCGTGCCCGTGCTCGTCGTCCTCGCGCGCCGGCTCGACGTCATGGAGCTCGGCGACGATCTCGCCGTCGGGGTCGGCGTGCGCACGGCCGTGGTGCGCCGCGTCGCCCTGCTCGTCGCGGTCGCCCTGGCCGCCGTCGCCACCGCGGTGTGCGGTCCCATCAGCTTCGTCGCGCTCGCCGCCCCGCACATCGCCCGCCGCCTCCTGCGGGCGCCCGGTGTGCCGATCGTCGGATCGGCGCTCATGGGCGCGGCGCTCCTCGTCGGCGCGGACCTCGCCGCGCAGTCGCTCCCGTTCGGCCTCCGCGTGCCCGTCGCCCTGATGACGGGCGTGCTGGGAGGCGTCTACCTCATCTGGCTTCTCACCCGCAGGACGACCCGCATATGACGACAGCAGACATCCCTCGCCTGGCCGGTTCGGGCCTCGACCTCGGCTACGACGGCCGACCGGTCGCGACGGGGCTCGACATCGACATCGCGCCGGGCGCCTTCACGGCAATCATCGGCCCCAACGCCTGCGGCAAGTCGACCCTGCTCCGCGCGCTCAGCCGTGTGCTCGCGCCGACGGCGGGTGTCGTGACCCTCGACGGCGTCCCGCTCGCCGAGATCGGCGCGCGCCAGGTCGCGCGCCGTCTCGCGCTGCTTCCCCAGACCGCGACGGCGCCAGACGGGATCACGGTGTCCGACCTCGTCTCGCGCGGACGCTACCCGCACCAGAGCTTCTTCCGGCAGTGGTCGCGCGACGACGAGCGCGCCGTCCGCGAGGCGATGGATGCCACGGGGGTGGCGGACCTCGCCGACCGCCATGTCGCCGAGCTCTCGGGAGGGCAGCGCCAGCGGGTCTGGATCGCGACCGTGCTCGCGCAGGAGACGCCGCTGCTGCTGCTCGACGAACCCACGACGTACCTCGACATCGCGCACCAGATCGACGTGCTCGAGCTGTGCCGACGGCTCAACCGCGAGCACGGGGTCACGATCGTCGCCGTGCTGCACGAGCTCAACCACGCCGCGCGCTACGCCGACCGGCTCGTCGTCATGCGCGAGGGGGCCGTCCTCGCGGAGGGCGCGCCCTCCGAGGTGCTGACCGAGGAGGGCGTGGAGGAGGCGTTCGGCCTGGCATGCCGCGTCGTCCCGGATCCGGTCTCCGGAACTCCTCTCGTCATCCCCCTGGGGTCGTTCGCCGAGGAGGGCGCACGATGACCCGGTGGCCTCGCGTGCCCCGTACGCCCTTCCGCGCCGACGGCTCGCCCATCCGGGTGGAGCCGGAGGCGCTCCTGGCCGCCGCGCGCACGCCGGGGTTCTGGGATCGGCACACGACGGCTCCCGTGCTCGGCGGGCTCGTCGGCGGCTTCCGTGAGACGTCGTTCCTGTGGCGTCCCACGCGGCGCGGCACCGAGGCCATGGTGCACATCAACTCCGTGACCGACCGGCATCGCGAGGACATCACGGCCGCCCGGTTCGCCCGCATCGCGGGCACCGACGTGCACCACGTGAGCGTGCTTCTCCCCGACGAGCTCGTCGCGAGCTATCGCATCGTCGAAGCCGCGCACCTGCCCGTCGATGCGGGCCGCGACCGCCCCGGATGGCTCCGCATCCACGAGGCGGGCGTTCCCGATCCGCTCGGCTCGGAGACGCTGCCCAACCCGCTCGGGCGCCGCTCGAGCGTGCTGCGGATGCCCGCGTCGCGGCAGCACCCGGCATGGCGCGCGGCGCGCGGCGACGCGGGCGGCGCTCGACATCCGGTCCGGCTCGACACGCGCCATCCGATCTGGGCGATCGACCCCGACGATGAGCCGGCACAGCTCCTCATCCTGTTCGACGGCGAGACGTGGCGCGGCCTGCCGCTCGCGGCCGCGCTCGCGCGACGGGATGGCCCGCCGCTCGCCGTCCTGCTCGTGGAATCGGGGCCGCAGCGCGCCGACCTGCTCCCGCATCCCGAGCGGGTCGCGTCGCTCGTCGAGGAGGTCGTCGTGCCCGCGGCACGACGACGCTGGCCGCGCGTGCGCGAGACGATCGTCGCCGGCCAGAGCTACGGCGGCCTCGCCGCGGCCTCCCTCGCCGTGCTGCGGCCTGATCTCGTCTCCGCCGCGGTCGCGCAGTCGGGCTCGTTCCAGTTCCGCGCCGGCGAGGAGCGTCGACGCGACGCGACCGAGCCCGGGGACCTCATCCGACGTCTGGGCGCGCTCCGCGTGACGGCGCGCGTGCACGTGCAGGCGGGTGCGGAGGAGCACGATCTCTCCGCGCAGGCCGAGATGTTCGCGGATGCGGCGGAGCGCGCGGGCGCCGTCGTCACGGGGGAGCAGCGAGCGGGAGGGCACGACTACGCATGGTGGACGGACGCGCTCTTCGACGGGCTCGACGTCGTGCTCGGCCGGCCGCTCCCTAGAATCGAGCCGTGAGCACCCCCGAGCCCGTCCTCCCGCGCATCCGACCCGAGATCGCCGCCCTCCCGCCGTACCGGCAGGGCAAGGCGGCAGGCGCGGGCGGGTTCAAGCTCTCCAGCAACGAGAACCCTTTCGACCCGCTTCCCGGCGTCGTCGACGCCGTCCACGCGGCCGACGCGCTCAACCGGTACCCCGACGCGACGGCGGCGCGGCTGCGTGCCCGCCTCGGCGAGCGGTACGGCGTCGAGGCCGACGGCGTCGTCATCGGCGCCGGCAGCGTGTCGCTGCTCGCCGCGTTCATCCAGGCCGCGGCGGGAGCGGGCGACGAGGTCGTCTACTCGTGGCGGTCGTTCGAGGCGTACCCGAGCCTCGTGCTCGTCGCGGGCGCCACGGCCGTCCCCGTGCCGAACCTCGCCGATGGCCGGCACGATCTCGACGCGCTCGCCGCAGCCGTGACCGACCGCACGCGCGTCGTGCTCGTGTGCACCCCCAACAACCCCACGGGGCCCGTCGTCACGAGCGACGAGTTCACCGCGTTCCTCGCGCGCATCCCCTCCGACGTCCTCGTGCTGCTCGACGAGGCGTACGCCGAGTTCGTCACGGCGGATGGCGCCGTCGACGGTCTCGCCGAGCGCATCTTCGAGGCGCACCCCAACGTCGTCGTGCTCCGCACGTTCTCGAAGGCGTACGGGCTCGCGGCCCTGCGCGTCGGCTACGCGATCGGCCACCCGCGCGTGCTCGACGCGGCGCGCAGCACCGCCATCCCGCTGTCGGTCACGGCGCACGCGGAGGCGGCCGCGCTCGCGAGCCTCGAGGTCCACGACGAGCTCGCCGAGCGCGTACGCCAGATCGTCGTCCGTCGCGACGCGCTCGCGGCGGGTCTGCGCGAGCTCGGATGGCGCGTGCCCGACGCGCAGGGGAACTTCGTGTGGCTCGACGGCGCGTCCGCCGACGTCGCACGTGCGTTCGAGGATGCGGGGGTCATCGTGCGCCCCTTCCCGGAGGGCGTGCGCATCTCCGTCGGCGAGGAGGAGGCGGTCGCGCGCATCCTCCAGGTCGCCGAGTCCGCCCGCTGACACACTCCGCATCCGCCGTCGCGCATACGACTGTGGACACCTCCCGACGAATCCTGTGACCTGTTGTTCACACCGTCCGAACGCGTCGCTCCCCGGGGAGCACTAGCGTGGAGGGCGTGACTTCGCCCGACTACCTCACCGACCCGGCGACGGTGCGCATCCTCGGCGCGGACGGGCGGATCGCCCCGTCGCCCGCCGCCGAGCGCTACCTCCCGATCATCGAGGCGCTGCCCGACGCCGAGCTGGAGCGGTTCTACCGCGACATGTCGACCATCCGGGCCTTCGACCAGCAGGCGACCCTGCTGCAGCGCCAGGGGCAGCTCGCCCTGTGGCCCCCGTCGTTCGGCCAGGAGGCGGCCCAGGTCGGGTCGGCGCGGGCGTCGCGGCCGCAGGACCACGTCTTCCCGTCCTACCGCGAGCACGTCGTCACCCGCATCCGCGGCGTCGACAGCCTCGACATCATCAAGCTCATGCGCGGGCTCACGCACGGCGGCTGGGACCCGACCGATCCCCGCAACGGCAACACGCACATCTACACGCTCGTGCTCGGGTCGCAGACGCTGCATGCGACGGGCTTCGGGATGGGGCTGAACTTCGACGGCAAGACGGGCACGGGCGACGTCGATCGCGACGAGGCGGTCATCGTCTACTACGGCGACGGCGCGTCGAGCGAGGGCGACGTGCACGAGGCGATGGTGTTCGCCGCGTCGTACAAGAGCCCGACCGTGTTCTTCCTGCAGAACAACCAGTGGGCGATCTCGGTGCCTGTCACGACGCAGGCGAGCGCGCCGTTCTCGGAGCGCGCCGCGGGCTACGGCATCCCGGCGGTGCGCATCGACGGCAACGACGTGCTGGCGAGCTACGCGACCACGCGCGTCGCGCTCGACGAGGCCCGTTCGACCCCGGCGCCGCGGGCCATCGAGGCGGTCACGTACCGCAGAGGTGCGCACACGACGAGCGACGACCCCACGAAGTACCGCACGTCGAGCGAGGAGGAGGCCTGGGCCGAGCGCGACCCGATCGCCCGCATGCGCGCGTACCTCCTCACCCGCGGTGCCGCCGAGGCGTTCTTCGACGACGTCGACGCCGAGGGGGCCGATGTCGCCGCCGATCTGCGCGCGCGCATCGTCGAACTGCCCGAGCCGACGGCCGCGAGCATGTTCGCGCACGTCTACTCCGATCCGCATCCGCTCATGGACGAGCAGAGCCGCTGGCTCGCCGACTACGAGGCGTCCTTCGAGGAGGGAACGGCATGAGCCTGGAGACCCTGACCTTCGCCAAGGCGCTCAACTCGGGGCTGCGCCAGGCGATGGCCGACGATCCGCGCGTGCTCCTCATGGGCGAGGACATCGGCCGGCTGGGCGGTGTCTTCCGCATCACGGAGGGGCTGCTCGCCGAGTTCGGCGAGCACCGCGTGCTCGACACGCCGCTCGCCGAGTCGGGCATCGTCGGCACGGCGATCGGTCTCGCGATGACCGGATTCCGTCCCGTGATCGAGATCCAGTTCGACGGCTTCGTCTTCCCGGCGTTCGACCAGATCACGACGCAGCTCGCGAAGCTGACGAACCGGCACGAGGGTGCGCTGTCGTTGCCGATCGTCATCCGCATCCCCTACGGCGGGCACATCGGCGCGGTCGAGCACCACCAGGAGAGCCCGGAGGCGTACTTCACGCACACGCCGGGACTGCGTGTGGTGAGCCCGTCGACACCCGACGACGCGTACTGGATGATCCAGGACGCCATCCGCTCGAACGATCCCGTGATCTTCATGGAGCCGAAGAGCCGGTACTGGCCGAAGGGCGAGGTCGACCGCGACGAGCGGCCGGCGCCGCTGCACGCGAGCCGTGTCGTGCGACGGGGCGCCGACATCACCCTCGTCGGCCACGGGGCCATGGTGACGACGCTGCTCGAGGCGGCGGCGCTCGCCGAGGCCGACGGCACGAGCTGCGAGGTCATCGACGTCCGCTCGCTGTCGCCCGTGGACTACGACCCCATCGTCGAATCGGTGAGGGCCACGGGCCGCATGGTCTACGCCCAGGAGGCGCCGGGGTTCACGAGCCTCGGCAGCGAGATCGCGGCCACCGTCACGGAACGCGCGTTCTACTCCCTCGAGGCGCCCGTGCTGCGGGTGTCGGGCTTCGACGTGCCGTTCCCGCCCGCCAAGCTCGAGGGCGTCTACCTGCCCGACGCGGAACGGGTTCTCGAGGCCGTCGACCGCGCGCTCGCGTACTGAGAGGATCGACCGATGCAGACCTTCCACCTCCCCGACGTCGGAGAGGGCCTCACGGAGGCCGAGATCGTCGCGTGGCGCGTCAAGCCCGGCGACGAGCTGGGCGTCAACGACGTCGTCGCCGACATCGAGACCGCGAAGTCGGTCGTCGAGCTGCCGTCGCCCTACGCAGGCGTCGTGGGCGAACTCCTCGTGGGCGAGGGCGAGACGGTCGACGTCGGCACGGCCATCATCACGATCGTCGACGACGGGGCGGAGACCGCTCCCGCGCAGGGAGCCCCGGCGCCGGCGGCAGAGGAGGGCGGCGGCTCCGTGCTCGTCGGCTACGGGTCGGGATCCGCGGCGGGCGCGCGGCGTCGTCGGCGGAAGCCCGAGGATCCCGCGGTCGCGACCGTGGGCGTGCTCGCGAAGCCGCCCGTGCGCAAGCTCGCGCGCGATCTCGGCGTCGAGCTCTCCGACATCCGCCCGACGGGGCAGGCAGGGGAGGTGACGCGCGACGACGTCGTCAAGCACGCCGAGCAGGCATCCGTCTTCCGCAACATCTCGACACCGGAGTGGCCGGAGGTCCGCGAGGAGACCATCCCCGTCGCGGCGGCGCCGGTCGCACTCGGGCGGTTCGAGTCCATCCCCGTGAAGGGCGTGCGGAAGGCGACGGCGACGGCCATGGTCGGCTCCGCCTACACGGCACCGCACGTGTCGGTGTGGACCGACGTCGATGCGACGCGGACGATGGAGTACGTCAAGCGGCTGAAGGCGTCGCCCGACTTCGCCGACGTCAAGGTGTCGCCGCTGCTCATCGTGGCGCGTGCCGTCATGTGGGCCATCCGTCGCACGCCGATGATCAACGCGACGTGGGTCGAGGAGCCGGACGGCGCGAAGATCCACGTGCGCCACTACGTGAACCTCGGCATCGCCGCGGCGACGCCGCGCGGGCTGCTCGTTCCCAACATCAAGGACGCGCAGGATCTGTCCATGCACGATCTCGCGAAGGCGCTCGAGCGTCTCACGGTGACGGCGCGCGAGGGGAAGACGACCCCCGAGGACCAGCGCGACGGGACGATCACGATCACGAACATCGGCGTCTTCGGGATGGACGCGGGGACGCCGATCATCAACCCGGGAGAGGCCGGCATCATCGCCATGGGCGCCATCCGGCAGAAGCCGTGGGTCGTCGACGGCGAGGTGCGCCCCCGCTGGGTGACGACGGTGTCGGGGTCGTTCGACCACCGCATCATCGACGGCGACAAGATCAGCCGGTTCATCGCGGACATCGCCTCGGTGCTGGAGGAGCCCGCGCTGCTGCTCGACTGAGCGTCGCTGCCGGGCCGCGGTCCCGTCCTCGTCCGCGAGCGTCGACGACCGTTGTCAAGCCTGGTCCGCGGAATCGACGGGCGATTAGCGTTGTCGAGGTGAGTATGTCGTCGGCAACCGAGATCGTGGGCGCCCGGATCGCGGAGCTCCGATCGGCGAGATCCCTGAGCGTCCGCAGTCTTGCGGCATGCGCCGACCTCGACATCAGCCATCTGCAGCGGATCGAGCGAGGCCGCGGCAATCCGACGCTGATGACCCTGCTCCAGATCGCCATCGCGCTCGATGTCGAGGTGGGCGCCCTCGTGCGCGGCGCGGATCAGGGTGCGCTTCCCGCGGGACGTCATCCGTATGCCAGCACGTTCCAGCCGCACAGGAGGCGCCTGCGTTGACAGTCGCGCCGGAAATGTGCATGCTTCCTGTGTGCGGCATATAAACGGTAGCGTGACAGCCTGTGAGTGAGGGCGAGCCCGGTTACGGCGAACTGGTCTTCTCGCCGACGAGGATCAGCGACATCGCGCACGATCTCGTCGCCGATGAGATCGTGCGCGGGCGGCTGCCGGATGGCTACCGGATCCGGTACGCGGAGATCGCGGATCGGCTGGGCGTGTCCCGGATGCCCGTGCGCGAGGCGATCATGCGGCTGGAGTACGAGGGGCTCATCGAGTCGTCCGTCAGCCGCTACACGCGCGTCACGCGGGTCGACGCGGAGTCGGCGGAAGCCATCTGGGCGTGGCTCGGACGAGAGCTGGCGTTCGGTCTCGCGCTCGCCAGCACGCGTGCGACCCGTGGGGAGAAGAGCGCGATCGCGACGGCGCTCCGCCGGGTGTCTGCCGCGCTGGGCGCCCGCGACGCGGGCGACGTCGCCTCGCGTGCCGTCATCCTCATGGACGTCGTCGTGGAGTGCGCGTCGAACGTGCAGCTCAGCAAGGTGTGGCGGGACGAGCGGAACGCCTGTCGCCGTGCGCTGCAGCGGGCCGGCTTCGCAGAGATGTCGCCTCTGGCGCGCAAGCGCGAATCGGAGAGCCTCATTGCGGCGCTGGACGCCGGGGACACCGCTCGGGTCGAGGCTCACGCACGCCGGCTTCTTCGCTGACGTGCGGCATCAATCGGTGCCGGCCCCCTCCCATACCGGGAACGGGTCATCGAGGAGCGCCCATGCGGCGCGACCGGCTGCGACCTCGTCGTCCGTGAGGCAGGCGGCGTCGAGCGCCTCGGCGAGGGCAGCGAGGTCGAGGTCGAGGCCGAAGAAGGCGAGGTCCTGCCCGGCTGCGAGCAGCTCCTCGTCCGCCCCGAGCTCGGCGTCGGTCGCGAGAGGCTGGAGCGACAGCATGCGGCCCACGTGCTCCCAGTGCGCGACGGTGCCGGGCCGGGTGGCGAGCCGGCAGAAGCCGGCGGAGCGGAGGACGGTGCCGAAGTCGCCGGACTCGATCCGCCCGTCGAGGAGCGCGGCGAGCCTGGCGGGGTGGAACGGGCGCAGCGCCTCGTAGCGGAGCGCGGATACCCGGGGGTCGGTCATGTGCGGTGCGTGGTCGTCGTTGAGCACGGCGATCCATCCCGGCCGCTCCTGGCCGGCGGTGTACTCGGCGGGCTGCTCGGGTGCGGGGAAGGGCGAGGGGTGCAGGCGCAGACGTGCGCGAGGGCTGAGACTGCTCAGGATGGCGAGGGTGCGCGACAGGTCGGGTGTCGTCAGGGCGTCCCACCCGACGAGGACGATCGTGGAGGCGTACTCGATGTGCGTGACGGCGGCGAGGGCGCATGCCCGGTAGGTGCGGGCACCGCCCGGTGCGCGGTGGGCGAAGTAGTCGTCGCGGCCGAGATCGTCGAGAAGGTGAGGAGCGTCGACGACGCAGGTGATGCCGATGAGCCGCGCGGGGGATGAGGGATGGGCGAACTCGCCGATGACCTCGGTGACGGGCGTGCCGGTGGGGAACTCGACCACGGCGCCGGACGCGGTCTCCGCCCAGGGGGCGAGGGCGAGGGCCTCGTCGACGGGGTCGAGCGCCATCGCGAGCCTCGCTGCGGGGAAGAACGTGCGCGCCGTGTCGGCGGCGAGGTCCGCGGCGTAGCGGTGGCGTTCGGGCGGACAGGTCCCCACCACGGCGAGCACATCGGTCTGAGGCATGGGGTCTCCTCCTTCGTGGACGGCGGCTGCAGGACACGCTACCTTAGTGAGAATCATTCTCACTAACGGAGGTCGTCATGAAGGTCCGCGCATCGCTCAAGTCGCTCAAGAACCAGCCCGGAGCGCAGGTCGTCCGTCGGCGGGGCCGCGTCTACGTCATCAACAAGCTGAACCCGCGCTTCAAGGGGCGTCAGGGCTGACGGGCGTTCGCCCCGATTTGAGAACGATTCTCATTCCGAGTATGATCGCCCTCATGCCCGAACGCCGTCTGCTCGCTCCTGCCCTCCTCGCCGTCTCCGCCGTCGCCCTCGCGGGATGCGCGACGACCTCCGACGAGGCCGCCGGCGACGAGGCCTTCCAGATCGTGGCCTCGACGAGCGTGTACGCCTCGCTCGCCGAGCAGCTCGTCGGCGATGCCGCCGAGGTCACGGCCGTCATCGACTCCCCGACGCAGGACCCGCACTCCTATGAGGCGACCGCACGCGACCAGCTCGCCGTCGACGGCGCCGACATCGCCATCCTCAATGGCGGCGGATACGACTCCTTCATGGAGGAGCTCGTCGAGGCGGCCGGCACCGAGCACGTGCTCGAGGTCGTCGAGTACTCGCACGCCTACCCGGCCGACGGCGAGGCAGAGGAGGAGCACGACCACTCCGAGGAGGAGGAAGACGCGCACGAGGGGCATGACCACATCGAGGGCTTCAACGAGCACGTCTGGTACGACCCCGATGCCGTCGAGCACTTCGTCGAGGCGCTCGCGACCGAGCTCGAGGAGCTCCTGCCCGACGCCGCCGACGACATCTCGGCGAACGCCGAGGCGCTCGTCGCGGACATCGAGGGACTGAACGACCGTCTCGCCGAGGTCGCCTCGGCGCACGAGGGCGAGACCGTCTTCTTCACGGAGCCCGTCGGCGGCTACCTCGCCGAAGCGGCCGGCCTCGACGACGTGACGACCGAGGGCTTCGCCGAGGCGGTCGAAGAGGGGCAGGACGTCGCGCCCGCGACCCTCCTCGCCGCGATCGAGTCGATCGAGGGCGGCGAGGTCGACGTGCTCGTGACCAACACGCAGACGGCGGGCGCCGAGTCGACCCGCGTCATCGAGACCGCGGATGCGGCGGGCGTGCCCGTCGTCGAGTACGGCGAGACGCTGCCGGACGGCGACACCTACGTCTCGTGGATGGCGGCCAACATCGACGCGCTGGAGACCGCTCTCGCGGACTGACGTCCTCGGGCGCGGGCGGGCCCCGCTCGCAGAGAATGATTATCGATCCGGGGATAGGGTGAGCGATGTGACCGATCCCGTGCTCGACATCCGCGGCGCCGCCCTGCACCTGCGTGGACGCGAGCTGTGGTCGGGGCTCGACCTCTCCGTCCAGCCGGGCGAGTTCGTGGCGGTGCTGGGCCCCAGCGGCTCCGGCAAGACGACGCTGCTCCGCGCCATCCTGGGCCTGCGCGAGCTGAGCGCGGGCGAGATCCGCGTGGAGGGTCGCCCCGTCCGCCGAGGCAGCCGCCGCATCGGGTACATCCCCCAGCAGCGGCCGTTCGTGCCGGGGACGAGCCTGCGTGCGCGCGACCTCGTCGCGCTCGGCGTCAACGGCGCGCGTTTCGGCCTTCCGATCCCCCGCCGCGGAGACCGCGCGCGCATCGACGCCCTGCTCGAGGCCGTCGGTGCCACCCGCTACGCCGACGACCCCGTCGGCTCGCTCTCCGGCGGCGAGCAGCAGCGTCTGCGGGTCGGGCAGGCGCTCGTCGACGCGCCCAGCCTGCTGCTGTGCGACGAGCCGCTCTCCAGCCTCGACCTCGCCAACCAGCAGGCCGTGAGCGCCATCATCGACCGTGAGCGGCGCGAACGGGCGGCCGCCGTGCTGTTCGTCACCCATGACGTCAACCCGGTGCTCGACTCCGTCGACCGCATCCTCTACATCGCGGGCGGGCGCTTCACGCTCGGAGCGCCGGACGAGGTCCTCCGCACCGACGTGCTCAGCGACCTCTACGGCGCCCCCGTGCAGGTGCTGCGGGCGGGCGGACGCCTCGTCGTCGTCGGCATCCCCGACGCCGAGCCGCACCATCCGCACGAGCATCACGACCACGCCCACCACGACGCGGAGGCCCACGCATGACGATCCTCCCCGCCGTCGAGTGGAGCGACGTGTTCTCGTTCGACGACTACGGAGCGCTGCTGCAGCTCGTCTCGAACTCGATCGTCGCGGCCGCCGCGCTCGGCATCGTGGGCGGGCTCATCGGCGTGTTCATCATGCAGCGCGACATGGCGTTCGCCGTGCACGGCGTGAGCGAGCTCTCCTTCGCCGGTGCGGCGGCAGCGCTGCTCTTCGGCGGAAGCGTCGTCGTGGGCTCGCTCGCGGGGGCCGTCGTCGCGGCGCTCCTCATCGGCGCCCTCGGCGCCAGGGCCCGCGACCGCAACTCGGTCGTCGGCGTGCTCATGCCGTTCGGCCTCGGCCTCGGCATCCTCTTCCTCTCGCTGTACGAGGGCAGGTCGGCGAACCGCTTCAGCCTCCTGACGGGGCAGATCGTGTCGGTCTCGAACCCCGACCTCGGTTGGCTCATCGCCATCAGCGTCGTCGTGTTCGCGGGACTCCTGCTCGTCTGGAACCCGCTCCGGTTCGACTCGCTCGACCCGCAGTCGGCGGAGGCGCGCGGCGTGCCGACGCGGCGGCTCAGCATCCTCTTCATGCTCCTGCTCGGCCTCATCGTCGCCGTCGCCGTGCACATCATCGGCGCCCTCCTCGTGATGGCGCTCCTCGTGACCCCCGCCGCCGCAGCCATGCGCGTGAGCCACGGCCCGCTCGCCGTCCCGCTGCTGTCTGCGCTGTTCGGGTTCGTGTCGGCCGTGGGCGGCATCCTCCTCGCCATCGCGGGGACGCTTCCCGTGAGCCCCTACATCACGACGATCTCCTTCGCGATCTGGGGGGTCTGCCGTCTCGTCGCGTGGCGTCGCGACCGCGCCGTCCGCGTCGCCGACGCACAGCCCGCGTCCAGCCCCGCCCCGGCCGTGGGATAGCCGCGCGGCCTAGAATCGCTCGTATGGCCCAGCGGAACACGTGGCAGCGCGAGCGCGTGCGCGACGCCCTCACCGGCGCCGACGGATTCGTCAGCGCCCAGGCGCTGCACGCTCTGCTGCGCGATGAGAACACCGGCATCGGGCTCGCGACCGTCTACCGCGCCCTCGCCGGCCTGACGGCGACGGGCGAGGCCGACACGCTGCAGAGCCCCGACGGAGAGGCGCTCTACCGCGCGTGCTCGCAGGGCCACCACCATCACCTCATCTGCCGCCGCTGCGGCAAGGCCGTCGAGATCGAGGCGCCGCCCGTGGAATCGTGGGCGCAGGAGACCGCCGCGCGTCACGGCTTCCGCGAGGCCGAGCACATGGTCGACATCTTCGGCCTCTGCGCGGAGTGCGCGGCCGAGAAGGACGCCGCCACCGCGTGACAGCCACGACCCGCGAGCGCGCCGACACGTCGCGCCCGGCCCGCGTCGCGGTCGGGCTGGGGGTCGGCGCCGCCCTCGTCGCTGCCCTCTTCCTCATCGACGCCCTGCTGCCCTCGCTGTTCTCCGACGCCCTCCCCACGCGCGCGCAGGACGGTCTCACGCTGGCGCTCAGCGTGCTCATCGAGTCGCTGCCCTTCGTCGTGCTCGGGGTGCTCCTCTCGATCGCCATCCAGGTCTGGGTGCCGCCGCACCTCATCGAGCGAGTGCTTCCGCGACGCGCATGGGCGCGACGGGCCGTGCTGTCGCTGCTCGGCATGCTCATCCCGGTGTGCGAATGCGGCAACGTGCCGTTCGCGCGCGGCCTGCTCATGCGCGGCCTCGGCCCGGCAGACGCACTGACGTTCCTCGTCGCCGCGCCCATCGTGAACCCCATCGTCATCCTCACGACCCACCAGGCGTTCGGATGGGATGGCGGCATCCTCGTCGCGCGCCTGCTCGGCGGGTACGCGATCGCGAACCTCGTCGGATGGCTGTACAGCCGCCATCCCGACCCCGAGCGCATGCTCACGGAGCGCTTCCGCGACACGTGCGACGCCGTCGCGCACGAGACGGGAGGGCGCGCGCGGCGCAGCGTGTCGCAGTTCGTCGTCGAGCTGCGCGCCGTCATGCCCGCCCTCGTCATCGGATCGGCGATCGCGGGTGCGGTGCAGGTGCTCATCCCGCGCAGCGTGCTCGTGGCGGTCGGATCCAACCCCGTGCTGTCGATCGTCGCGATGATGCTGCTCGCGATCACGGTCGCCATCTGCTCCAACGTCGACTCGTTCTTCGCGCTCTCCTTCGCCTCGACGTTCTCGTCGGGGTCGCTCGTGGCGTTCCTCCTCGTCGGCCCGATCGTCGACGTCAAGATGATCGCGCTCATGCGCACGACGTTCACGGGCCGCGTGCTCGCCGGCATCGTCGCGGTCGTGCTGCTCGCCGCCTTCGTCATCGGGATCGGGGTGAACCTCGTTGCGTGATCACCGGATGACCGCCCTCGGCACGCGCTGGCTCGGCGTGGGCCTCACCTCGCTCCTCGCGGTCGTGACGATCGGCCTCGCCCTCACCGGCCGGCTGCAGCTGTACATCAACCCCGCGCAGGCGTGGTTCGCGGTCGGGATGGCCGTGCTCGTGCTCGCGGGCTCGGTGTGGTCGTTCTCGCTCCCGCTCGGAGCGGAGTCGGAGCACGGCCACGACCACGGCGCAGAGTCCGCGCATGACGTCGACGACCACGGCGCGGCTCCTCGATGCCGGCGGATGGCGCGGGGTGCGTCGGCGGCGATGGCCGCCGTGGCGGGCCTCGCCGCGTCTGCCGTCGCCATGGCGGCGCTCGTGCTGCCGCCCGCGTCGCTGTCCGTCGAGCTCGCCATGGATCGCGACACGGGCACACCGCCCCTCTTCGCCGGGGCGGACGAGGTCGTCCTCGGCGCCGCCGACACGAGCGCGTTCGGCGTCGGAGAGTGGTCGTCGGTGTTCGCGACCGCGACGAACCCGGATGCCTACGCCGGCCAGCAGATCACGCTGACGGGGTACGTCGCGCCCGCCGACGGCTCGGACGGCGGACTGCGCCTCGGCCGGCTCGTCATCACGCACTGCGTGATCGACGCGCAGCCGGCGTCGATCCCGGTGTCGGTCGCGGCCGACGCCGCCGGCGAGTACCCCGTCGGCGAATGGATCGAGGTGCAGGGGGTCGTGACGGCCGACGCCTCCGGAGCCCTCGCCATCCAGCCCGAGACGATCACGGTCGTCGACGAGCCGGAGGACCCCTATGAGTACTGAGGATCGCCCCCTCAGTCGCCGCGAGCTTCGCGAGCGCGCCGCCGCGGCGAACGCTTCGGAGCCGCCGGACACGTCGGCCGTCCTTCCGCCGGACACGTCGGCCGTCCCTCCGCCGGTCGTCGAGCGGGGTGGCCGGGGGAGGGAGCCCTCCTCGCGAGGCTCCGACGACGCGCGGCGCCCGGCCGGCCGCTTCCTCGCGGCCGTCCTCGCCGTCGTCGGCGTGCTCGGCGTGCTCGCGGCGGGAGGCGCGGCGCTCAGCCTCGCACAAGGACCGCGCGTCAGCTCCGTGCAGGTCGATCCCGCCGCGGCCGTCGAGGTCTCCGGCAGCCGGATCGTGCTGACGGCGAACCAGGCACTCGCGGCCATCGACCCCGCGCAGGTCTCCGTGACGCCCGAGACGCCCTTCACGGTCGACGCGTCCGGGCGGATGGTCGGGGTGCGGTTCACGGTGCCGCTCGACGACGCGACCGAGTACACGATCGCGATCGACGGCGCGGAGAGCATCGGCGGTGGGCCGGCCGCGACCCTCGAGACCTCGTTCACGACACCCGCGGCCGAGATCCTGCTGCTGCAGCGCGGCGCCGACGGCGAGGACACGATCTTCCGCAGCGACCTCTCCGGCGAGAGCGCCGTGCCCGTCTACTCCGCCGAGACCATCGACGACTTCCGGGCGACGTCCGACCGCATCGTCGTCTCGGTTCGGGAGGACGACGTCTCGCACCTCCTCGTCCTCGACCGCGACGGCGGCGACGCCCGCGAGATCCCGCTCCCGGGCGAGGGCGACGTGACGGGACTCCAGGTCTCCGCCCAGGGGCGCCTCGCGGGGTTCACGTACACGGACCACGGGCTCAGCGAGACGGAGGGGCGCGCGAGCGTGCTCTTCACGGTCGCGCTCGACGACACGGGGTCCGAGCCCGTGCCGCTCGTCGTGGCCGACGACGAGCCGAGCATCGCGAGCTGGCGGTTCGTGCCCGACTCGACGGCGCTCCTCTACGTCGACTTCGCGGGCGATCTCGTCATCTACGATCCGCAGGCCGACGAGCCCTCGCCCACCGTGCTCGGCCAGGCCATGTCGATCGACGCCGTCACGCGCGGCACGTACACGGCGTTCGTCGAGCGGCTCGACGCGGCGGGCGGCGTGCAGCTCGACCTCACGACGGGAGACGAGACCGCGCTCGTCGCCCCGGCCGACGACCTCGGCCAGGCGGGGCGGGTGCTGCCCGTGCCGGGGGGCGGCACGGTGCGCGAGTTCGTGACCTTCGGGGCGGACGGGGTGCCGACGTCCCAGACGGTGGCCTTCGTCGACGACGACGGTGCCGCGACGCCGCTCTTCGAGGCGACGGGCGCCGATGGGCTGCTGCAGACATGCGTGTCGCCGAGCGGACGCTACATCGCGGCGCTCGTCGCCCCCGACCTCACGACGAACCCGTACGGGTACGACGCGCTGCAGCCGCTGCCGGCGACCGTCCGCACGCACATCGTCGAGATCTCGACGGGCGAGACGGTGTCGACGCTCGACGGCTTCGACATCAACTGGTGCGACGTCGGCCCGTGGGACGGCGTCTCGGCATGATGCTCCACCGTGCTGCGCGCGCGGAGCTGCTCGGCCTGCCGGCGGACGTCGCGCCGCGGCTGCTCGGCGGCGTGCTCACGACGCTCGTGGACGGCGAGGAGGTCGCCGTGCGGCTCACCGAGGTCGAGGCGTACCACGGTCTCGGCACGGGAGACGTGCACGACGCCGGATCGCACGCGCGCATGGGCCGCACGGCGCGCAACGCCACGATGTGGGGCGAGCCGGGGCACCTCTACGTGTACCTCAGCCACGGCATCCACAGCTGCGTCAACGTCGTGTGCGGGCCCGAGGGCGAGGCCGGCGGCATCCTGCTCCGCGGGGGTGAGATCGTGCGCGGCGAGCAGATCGCGACGAGACGGCGGATGGCCAGGGGCGTCGTCCGCGCACCGCGCGATCTCGCGCGCGGGCCGGGACGGCTCGGCGACGCCGTGGGCCTGCGCCATCCGCTGCACGACGGGATCGACGCGGTGGACGAGATCGAGCGGGCGGGAGCCGTGGCGCGGCTCGAGCTCCCCGACCGGCCGGTCGAGGCCGTCGCCGGCCCCCGCGTCGGTGTGGCGGGCATCGCGGGGACGAGCGCCTTCCCCTGGCGGTTCTGGATCCCCGGCGATCCCACCGTGTCGGCGTTCCGAGCGGGCAGGGGCGCCGCCGTCTGAGGGTGCCGCCGAGTGCGCGCTGAGCATGTGCCGAAAACAAGACGACCGGTCTATTCTGGCACGTAGCATGGGAGCATGACCCGCACCGCCAAGGCCGAGCTCACGCGCGACGCGATCCTCGCGACGGGCGAGGAGCTCATCCGCGCGAAGGGCTTCACGGGCGTCGGCCTGCAGGAGATCCTCGCGACGTGCGGCGTCCCGAAGGGGTCGTTCTACCACTACTTCCCGTCGAAGGAGGCGTTCGGGGTCGCCGTCCTCGACCGGTACGTCGAGCGCTACCTCGCCGCCGTCGAGGCGCTGCTCGCGGAGGGCGGCACGGCGCGCGAGCGCATCCGCCGCCTCGCTGAGGCCTGGGCGGGGCAGGCGGGGGAGGCATCCGCCGAGCGGTGCCTCGTCGTGAAGCTCTCCGCGGAGGTGTCCGGCTACTCGGAGCCGCTGCGCGAGACGCTCGACGACGGCGTGCGGCGCCTCGTCGCGCTGCTCGCGGCGGCGATCGCCGTCGGCCACGCCGACGGGACCATCCCCCAGCGTCGCCCGGCAGACGACCTCGCCGCCTCCCTGTACCAGCTGTGGCTCGGCGCCGCGCTCGTCGACCGGCTCCGCCGCGACGGCGAGGCGTTCCGCTCCGCGCTCCTCACGACCGACATCCTCCTGGCGTGAGAACGGGCCATCCGCCCGACCGACACGAACGAAAGGCATCACCATGCGCGCACTCGTCCATCCCGTCTTCGGCGAGGCCGTCGACGTCCTCGACGTCGCCGAGGTCGCCGCACCCGAACCGGGCCCCGGCCAGGTGCGGGTCCGCACCGTGCTCTCACCCATCCATAACCACGACCTGTGGACCATCCGCGGCACGTACGGCTACAAGCCCGAGCTGCCTGCGCGCGCCGGGACCGAGGCGGTCGGTGTCGTCGACGCACTCGGCGAGGGCGTCGACGCGCTCGCGGTCGGCCAGCGCGTCGTCACGGGCGGTACGTTCGGCGTGTGGGCTGAGCAGTTCGTCGCCGACGCGGCCGGCCTCATCCCCGTGCCCGACGCCATCCCCGACGAGACGGCGGCGCAGCTCGTCGCCATGCCGTTCAGCGCGCTGAGCCTGCTCGACTTCCTCGAGGTGGGCGAGGGCGACTGGATCGTGCAGAACACGGCGAACGGCGCCGTCGGCCGGCTCGTCGCGCAGTTCGCGCGGGCGAGGGGCGTCCGGGTGCTCGGACTCGTGCGGCGCGACGCCGGCGTCGACGAGCTCGCCGCCGTCGGCATCGGCGACGTCGTCTCGACGGAGACGGAGGGATGGCGCGATCGCGCCGCCGCGATCCTCGCGGGCGCCGAGCCCCGCGCCGCGGTCGACTCGGTGGGAGGCTCGGCGGCGGGCGACCTGCTGTCGCTGCTCGGCGAGGGCGGCACGCTGGTGTCGTTCGGCGCCATGGCCGACGGCCGGCTCGAGGTGTCGTCGGGCGACCTCATCTTCAAGCAGGCCACGCTCAAGGGCTTCTGGGGCAGCCGCGTCAGCGCGACCATGGCGCCCGAGAAGCGCCGGGCGCTCATCGGCGAGCTCTTCCAGCGCGTGGGCTCCGGCGAGGTCGCGCTGCCCGTCGAGGCGGTCTTCCCGTTCGAGGAGGCGCGCGCCGCTGCCGCCGCGAGCGCGGCGCCCGGTCGCGCCGGCAAGGTGCTGCTGCGCTTCTGACGCGGTCGGGGGGGCCCCCCGCGGGGGGGGGCCCCGGCGGCCCGCTGGCGCGCCGCCGGGCCCGGA